>JAMCWI010000013.1:0-5843 GCA_023481335.1 Bacillota bacterium
CAGCTTTTGGACTTTGATCGAGGCGAAAGAAGAGTGAAGAAACTGAACTGGCTGGCGTTGTTGCTGGCGCTGCTCATGGCAGCGGCGGTACTGGCGGGCTGCGGCCAAAAGGAGCAGCCCAAAAAAGAGGACCAGGCGGCAGGACAAAAATCCTACATGGACACTATTAAAGCTAGAGGTTTTTTGATCGCAGGCGTTAAAAACGACGTACCCCTTTTTGGGCAGCTAAAACCCGGCGCCACAGAGCCCGAAGGTTTTGAAGTGGACTTGATGAAGGAATTAGCCGTGAAAATTTTCGGCGACCCCAGTAAAATTAAGTTGGAGAAAGTAGAGTCAAAAACGCGGATACCCATGGTTCAAAACGGACAGGTGGATATAGTCGCAGGTACCACGACTGTTACGGATGAACGTAAACAGCAGGTAGACTTCAGCGATGTTTACTTTAAGGCGGGGCAGTCCCTGCTGGTTAAAAAAGATGGCCCGATCAAGAGTATCGAGGACTTGAAGGGTAAAAAGGTCTCCACGGCCCAGGGTTCGACCAGCGTGAAAAACATCCGCGCCAAAGCCCCCGATGCTGAGATACTGGAGTTCACGACCTACACCGAGTGCTTCCTGGCTCTTAAGCAGGGACGGGTGGACGCAATGACTACCGACAATTCGATTCTTCTCGGTTTTGCGAAAGATGACCCGAACTACGTCCTGACAGGAGGCCTGTTCAGCGACGAGCCTTATGGACTGGTCATGCAAAAAGGGCATCCCGAATGGGTTCAGTTCGTCAACGACTGGCTGAAGGAGATCCAAAAGAACGGCAAATTCGCGGAAATCTACAAAAAGTGGTTCGGCGAGGCGCCGCCTGCTTAAATTTTTAAGCGTTGTTGTCCGGGGTGGAAGCGCTAACTCCACCCCGGACTTTATACGATAGAGCGGGATGAATACTTTTTTAGTCAGAGGTAATTAAATGAGCAGCAATTGGATTACAGTTTTTTCATATACACCGAACCTTTTAGGTGGTTTGAAGGTAACCATTTACATATCGTTAACAGCACTGTTGCTATCACTTGTGATCGGGCTTATAGTGGCGGTTTTCCGCACATTCCCCAACCGCCTGTTAAACCGCCTGGGACTGGCGTACGTGGAGTTTTTTCAGAACACACCCCTTATTATCCAGGTATTTTTCTTTTATCTCGGCGGACCCTCCATCGGTATAATGCTGCCAAGGGTTTACTGCGGCATGCTCGGCCTGGCTGTTTACACCGGAGCGTACATTGCCGAGGTTTTCCGGGCCGGCATCCAGGCCGTACCAAGCGGCCAGGCAGAGGCCGCGCGCTCCTCGGGGATGACCTACCTTCAGGCCATGCGCTACGTAATCATTCCGCAGGCGGTGAAGATCGTGCTGCCCCCCCTGGGCAACCAGACGATCAACCTGGTGAAGAACTCGGCCATACTCAGCACAATTGCCGTAGGGGACTTGATGTACCAGACTAATATAGCCTCTTCGGATACCTTTATAGTTTTTGAATTCTTCATTTTTGCCGCACTGCTTTATCTCTGTATAACGGTCCCGCTCAGCCAACTGGTCAACTTGATGGAAAGGCGCTTCAAAGCCGGGCACTAGTGATTGTAAGGTTTTATGCCGTATCTATTTGCAGGGAGGGGGGAGAATAGTGGAACTGGATAAATGGCTTGTCCTTCTGAAGCCGGTAAATTTGCTATTTGTCCTGACCGGACTGTGGCTGACGATAAAAATGGCTTTAGTGAGCATTGTGCTGTCGCTTGCTATCGGCACTCTGATCGCAGTTTTACGTTCATCCGGTTTTGCCCCCATCCGGTGGCTTGCTCTTATGTACACCGAGAGTATGCGCAACCTGCCCCTTCTGCTGCTGGTTTTTTTCAGCTATTTTGCCATGCCGAAGCTTGGTATAAACCTCAGCATTTACTGGGCTGCAGTGGTCGCCTTTACTGTATTCACCTCGGCCCTGGTGGCTGAAATTGTGCGCGGCGGCATCCAGTCCGTCCCCCGCGGTCAGGTTGAGGCGGCCATTTCTTCTGGCATGACCTACCTGCAAACGATGCAATACGTAATTTTGCCGCAGGCCATGAAAAAAATGATCCCCCCCTTGATCAGCCAGTTCGTCACCCTGGTCAAGGACACCTCATACGCGATGATTATCGGAGCTTCCGAATTGTTTGAGCACGGTAAGCTGATCTACATCCAATACAACAACCCGCTGCAGACCCTGTTTTTCGTGGCCGTGGTTTACTTTGTGGTGAACTATTCCCTTTCCCTTTACGGCCGCTACCTGGAACGCAGGCTGGCCACCGATTAGCGGGAACGGGAGGAAATTTTTTGATAACTAAAGACACTTTCAGACGTGGACTGCGTAAGGGCTGGTCGACGACCTGTGCTTTAACCAGGGTCGTTATACCGGTTTATATCGCGGTCACTTTTTTTAAATACACTCCTGTCCTGAACTGGATTAAAGAGGCCTGCGCACCTGTTATGCATCTGTTCGGGCTGTCCGGTGAAGCCGCTCTTCCTTTGGTGTTGGGTAATATATTAAATCTTTACGCCGCGCTGGGGGCCATCGCTTCTCTCAGTCTATCCTCGCGCGAGATCACAATCCTGGCTTTAATGCTGCTGATCTCTCACAACCTTCCTGTAGAATCGGCGGTGTCCGGCAGGACTGGGGTTAACGCGCTGGCCATGACCGGCCTGAGGCTGGGGATGTCATTTTTGCTGGGCATTATTTTAAACCTTTCCCTTTAAATATTTTATTGACTTAGACCATCATGCCGCTGACGCGGCGCCATCAGAGGATGAAAAAAGCGTTTTTCGTCTTTGGGGTAGTGCCATCCTGCGGACTATGCCTGCCGGAGGGTTAGCGTTTGGGCCGTCCCGGGGGTTATCCTCCGCTCTCTTCGCAATTTTTAATTTGAATGAGACTTCATGATGTTCACCGCGTATACAGAGTGCCCCGGCATACCTACGCGCTATTTGAGCCATTCTGCATGCCTGCACGCGCTATTAAACGCGACCAGTGCTCCGCGCCGCTGCGGATAATCCCCCGGACCGGCCTACAACTGGTACCGCTGGGGTTGGATAAAACATTATTTTCAGGATAGGTGATTTTATATTGCAGTGGGAAGCTTTTATCCGGGAGGCCGTATACGGTGGCCTGCACAACGTCCTGATAATGGCCTCAATTATTTTTTTTGTTATGATGATCATGGAAATAGGGCGTGACCTGCAAGTTTTGGACCGTGTCACAAAATGGGCCGCGCCTGCTTTGAGGTTATTCGGGATGTCCCGCCAGGCTACGTTTCCTCTCATTGTGGGACTGGCTTTCGGCATTGCCTACGGAGCCGGGGTGATTATTGAGTCTGCCAGGAGCGGGGAGATTTCCTGGCGGGACCTCTTCCTGGTCAACCTTTTCCTCTCGACCTGCCATGCTATATTCGAAGACACGGCCCTGTTCCTGGCTGTCGGGGCCAATCCCTGGATAATCCTGATCGGACGTTTTCTCCTGGCTGTGGTCTTGACTTACCTGGTCAGCAGGATGGGCTGGCTTGCCGCAGCAGCCGCCAGGGCTGAGCAAAAAAATTGACGTAGTGCACGTCGGCAGTCTTCCGGGGCTTTCTTGACACAAAAGAGGTATTTTTTGTATAATGATAGCGCAAAAAACGGGAAAATAGAGGAAAAAAGCCTTTCCCTCTTGAACAAGGGGTTAATCAGGCCGCACTTATGATATGGGAGGTTTTGCATCTGATGACGGGCAGTGAGATAAGGGAAAAGTATTTAAAATTTTTTGAAGAGAAGGGTCATAAAATATTACCCAGCGCTTCACTCATACCGGTAAACGACCCGAGCATCCTCTGGACGGCAGCGGGGATGGTCCCTTTCAAGCCGTTTTTTACAGGCGCGGCGAAGTCTGAGCACCTCCGGGTTACCACCTGCCAGAAGTGCATTCGCACCCCGGACATCGAGTCGGTCGGCCGGACGGCCCGTCACCATACATTTTTTGAAATGCTGGGCAATTTCTCCTTCGGCGATTATTTTAAAGAAAGCGCCATTCCCTGGGCCTGGGAATTCGTAACGGAGGTGCTCAGACTTCGCCCGGAGAAACTCTGGATAACGATTTACCTGGACGACGACGAAGCATTTGAAATCTGGCACAGGGTGGTGGGTGTCCCGGCTGAGCGGATTGTCAGGTTGGGCAAGGACACAAATTTTTGGGAAATAGGGGTCGGTCCGTGCGGCCCCTGCTCGGAGATTTATGTCGACCTGGGCGCCGAGCGCGGGTGCGGCCTGCCTGAATGTGCGGTAGGGTGTGACTGCGACCGCTTCCTGGAAATCTGGAACCTGGTTTTCATTCAATTTTTCAGAGACGAAGAGGGCAACTACAGTCCTCTGGAAAAGAAGGGTATTGACACAGGGATGGGCCTCGAAAGGACGGCCTCGGTAATCCAGGGTGTTCGCACGAATTTTGACACCGACCTGTTTCGCGAAATAATGGACTTTACAGCAGGCCTTTTCGAACTGCAATACGGGCGGGAAGAAAAAATTGATACAGCGTTAAAGGTAATCGCCGACCACTGCCGGGCAATCACTTTTGCCGTCACCGACGGCGCCCTTCCCTCAAACGAGGGCAGGGGCTACGTCATCCGGCGCCTGTTAAGGCGAGCCTGCCGTTTCGGCCGCCTCCTGGGTGTGCAGGGGACCTTCCTGTACCAGGTGGCGGGGGCGGTTATAAGACAAATGGGACAGGCTTATCCCGAGTTGGCAGAGCGGCGGGAGCACGTGCTGCGGGTGATCATGACCGAGGAGGAGCGCTTCGGCGCGACCCTGGCCCAGGGTACGGAGATGCTGAACAGGATTATTGCAGACGCGAAATCGGCAGGGAAATCAGTTTTAAACGGAGCCGATACCTTCAAGCTTTACGACACCTACGGATTTCCACTCGAGCTGACCCAGGAAATGGCTGCGGAGCAGGGATTTGCAGTAGACATGGACGGCTTTACCACAGCGATGGAAGAACAGCGCCAGCGTGCTCGCAGCGCCCGCCATGAAGCGGACTATATTTCTGAGAGGGACACCCTGTTCCGGGAAATCCGCGATGAAGTTGGAGAAACCAACTTTGCCGGGTACATGTCGCTTGAAACAAGGGCAAATGTCCAGGCAATCCTGCGGGGTGGCGAGCGGGTACAGTCGGCCGCTGCGGGGGAAGAAGTCGACCTGATCCTGGACGTTACACCCGCCTACGCCGAATCCGGCGGCCAGCTGGGCGACCACGCCCGGGTGGTGTCCACCGACCTGGAGGTAGATGTATACGAAGTATACAAACCTGTGGAAAATTTATTTGTCCACCGGGGCAAGGTAAAAAACGGAGTTTTAAAGGTGCATGACAGCGTGCGGATCCGGGTGGACGCAAGAAGGCGTGCCGCGATATGCCGCAACCACACCGCGACCCACCTGCTGCACAAGGCTTTAAAAGAAGTGCTGGGAGAACACGTTAACCAGGCCGGTTCTCTGGTTGAGCCTGAAAGGCTGCGTTTCGACTTCACTCATTATTCATCGTTGACCCCAGAGGAAACGCGCCGGGTCGAGGAGCGTGTTAACCAGGTTGTGCTGGCCAACCTGCCGGTGGAAACAATTGAAACATCTCTGGAAGAAGCCCGGGCAATGGGGGCAGCAGCCCTGTTTGGCGAAAAATACGGCGAGCGGGTGCGCGCGGTCCGGGTCGGGGACTTCAGCCTGGACATTTGCCCTTGTTTCAAGCGACATGTACCCGGCAAAGTTGGTTTCTCCAACTTCATCGCGGATTTCCCGGAACAGGGTGTCCCTC
>JAMCWI010000013.1:5853-6382 GCA_023481335.1 Bacillota bacterium
GCGAAAAATACGGCGAGCGGGTGCGCGCGGTCCGGGTCGGGGACTTCAGCCTGGAACTTTGCGGCGGCACGCACTTAAAGTCGACCGCCGAGACTGGACTGTTCAAGCTTACCGTCGAGGGGAGCATAGGGTCCGGGCTGCGCAGGGTGGAGGCAGTCACCGGCGAGGGGTCTATACGTTACGTCGAGGCCAAGGAAGAGCAGCTAAACATTGTAGCCGGCCTTTTGAAGGCAGCGCCGCACGAAATCGTGCGGCGGGTGGAGAGCCTTATCAGTACGAACAAAAGCCTCGAGGACGAAAACGAGGCGCTCCTGGCAAAACTGGCCAGGTTCCAGGTGCAGGACCTGATGAACAGGGTAAAAAAAGTTAAAGATGTAATTGTACTGTCCGGCCAGGCGGCGGTGCCGGACATGGACAGCCTGCGCGGCATGGTCGATATCCTTAGGGACAACCTTGCCAGCGGGGTTATTGTTTTGGGCAGCGGCAGCCCTGCCGGTAACAAGGTAAACCTTGTGGCGGCGGTTTCAAG
>JAMCWI010000013.1:6392-6931 GCA_023481335.1 Bacillota bacterium
AAGAACCTGGTCGCTCGGGGGCTGCACGCCGGCAGGCTGGTGAAAGAACTGGCGCCCCTCGTAGGCGGCGGCGGCGGTGGCAAGCCGGAAATGGCCCAGGCCGGAGGCAAGGATCCCTCCCGGCTGCAAGAGGCGCTGGACAGGGTCTGCACGCTGGTGGGAGGGCAATTGAAATAAACAGGTAAGTCTCAGATCAATTGCTTCTCGAGCAAAAACATAATTATTTTTTTAGTGGATTGTTCGATTGTCAATTTATTTGTTTCAATTACCAGCTCAAGGTCCACAGGTTCTTCGTATGGTACGGATATACCTGTTAATTCAGGTATTTTACCTGCAATAATAAATTCCCCAAAACGTAAAAAAAAGCCCCGGCCCTGCCTTAATGCAGAACTGGGGCTTTTAAGTCTAAAGCCGGAGTTACGGTAGATTAAAATCCAGATCGTAAATCATGGCAACTTCTTCGCAGTTTGGGAACTTGGGGCAGTTGACACACTCCTTCCAGACCTTTTGCGGGAGGGACTCTTTGGGGACAACCCGAA
>JAMCWI010000157.1 GCA_023481335.1 Bacillota bacterium
TTTGGTTAAAATCACCTGGCCGCCGTAGGCGCTTACGATTTTTGCTTCCGGGACGCGGTCAAGGGTGTAATCCCCCCCCTTAACGTGAATATCCGGCCGGATCGCCTCGAGCAAGCGATCCGGCCTGTCTTCATCAAAGATAACAACATAGTCGGTGTATTCCAGGGCTGCCACCAGAAGAGCCCGTTCCTCTTGAGGAATTAGCGGGCGTCCGGGCTCTTTTAACTGCCGGACAGAACTGTCACTATTGACGCCCACAATTAAAATATCGCCGAGCGCTCTGGCCTGATTCAGGTATAGGACGTGTCCTTTATGGAGGAGATCGAAACAGCCGTTGGTAAAAACGAGCTTCTTCCCTTCTTGCCGGTGCATTTTGACTGACGGAAGGAGTTCTTCTAAAGTTTTTATTTTACCAGGAAAAGATAGCTTAACCAATTTTTAGCTTGCCCCTTCTGATAAACTGAAAAGCCTGAGGAAAGCTTAGGGCCGCCTGCCAGAGTTCTTCGCTGGTAACCACTGCGGTACCCAGCTTTTGAACCACCTGGCCAGCTGCCAGGTTGCATAAAACGCCGGCTTCGCAATATGTTAAACCGCTGGCCACGGCCAGGGCCAATACGCTGAGCACCGTATCACCGGCGCCCGTAACGTCAAAAACCTCGCTGGCCATGGCCGGAAGGTGGAAAACCCCTTCCTTTTTCTCGATAATGGATATCCCCTGCTCTCCGCGGGTGATGAAAACCGCGCCGTTATCTTTGGCCAGTTCCAGCAGCTTCAGGCCAGCCTGCTCTACGTCTTTCTCTTCGTGAAAGGTGATTCCAGTTGCCTGTTCGGCTTCTTTTTCATTTGGTGTAATAACGGATACTCCAGCATAATTAGAGTAGTTTTTACCTTTAGGGTCAACTAGGACAGGTAAGTGATATTTGCCTGCCCAATTTAGCATTGCCTGAGTTAAAAATGGTGTAACCACTCCTTTTGCATAGTCGGATATTGCAATTACCTCAACTTCCGACAGGATTCCTTTTATATAGTCAACCATATCTAAAGCAGTAGTCTGGTCGATCTCTGCCGGGTTTTCTTTATCGACCCGTACAACCTGCTGCCCCTGGGCGACAATCCGGGCTTTGACGGTGGTGGGTTTGTGTTCAAGCGAAATTACCCCGCTTGTTTCTATCCCTTCCTCTTCCATTGCCTCTATTAACCGGATTCCTGCCCCGTCCCTACCTGTTGTTCCCACAAGCCAGACCCGGGCTCCCAAAGCGCGCAGGTTTCTGGCCACATTTGCCGCTCCTCCCGGGATGCCTTTTTCAGAGAGAACCCGGACTACCGGAACAGGCGCTTCCGGGGAGATGCGCTCCGCCTTTCCCCTTACGTACCAGTCCCAGATGAGATCCCCGATTACTAAAATTTTTCTTTTCGAAAACTCGTTGATGAGATTGCGCAGGTGGGGCATTTTCATTTGTTTGCTTCCTCCATCTCGAGAAGTTCGATTACCGACTGTGTCAGGAGGGGCAACATGATCTCGTGGTGACCGGTTAAGGCGTATCCTTTTCCTCCAGCGGCAACCGGCCTCTTGAGGACATTTTCGCGCGGGCGGTAATGTTGGACAAAGTCCATGTTGACAGTAGTAAAGTTTTTTAATCCATGGCCGAGATTGTTCAACACAGATACTGCTTTCAAAAAAACCTCAGGAAGAATTACAGCCGAGCCGAGATTTATATACACCCCGCCGTTGCTTAACCCGGCCACAAGGGAGGTGAATTCCCGAAAATCCCGCAGGCTCCCTCCCCCGATGGCCGCTCCGTCCGCCGCGGGGTGCATGTGGATGATGTCGGTCCCCACGGCCACATGAACTGTAACGGGCACCTCCAAAAGGGCGCACTGGTATAAAATGCTATATTCCTTGAAAGGGGGTTGCATGGCCAGGAGTTTTTTCCCTACAGCCCGACCGATGCCCAAACCCTGAGCGACCCCTTCTTTAATCGTCTGGTTTAAAAATTCCCCCGTTTCCTGAACCATGCCAAATCTACCACAATGTAGTTCTCTTTCGACATCCTCAGATGTTTTTCCTGCATAAGCAATTTCAAAATCGTGAATAATACAGGCGCCGTTCATGGCTATACCTTTGAGAACGCCTCTTCTTACCAGTTCGTTAACTAACGGTCCTAGGCCGCATTTAATGACGTGGGCACCCATACCCAGAAGGACAGATTTTTGCGTTTTATAAGCGTTTACGATGGCTTCTACCACTGCTTTAAAATCGGCGGCGGCAAGGATGTTGGGGAGGTTACCCCAAAAAGCAGCGAAGGAGATACCCTTGTGCCCAGGTCTGGCAAAGTCGTCAAAAGATACTTTACTCCTACGTTCGCTCAGAGGGTAAGTCTTTATCTCCTGCCAGTTGATTGTGGTCAATTCGCACTTAACTTCTGGAGTCATAGATTATCCCTTGTGTTTTTGTAAATAATGATTTGATTATTTCAAAAACCTCCTCCGGTTCAATTAAGTTCATACAACTCCGGTGAGGGCATTTTAACGCGTCGGCCTCGCTTTTAAAGCCGTACATGCAGGGGCTGCAGTCGAGGTCTTTTTTGATTACGGTGTGCATTTCTCCCAACGGGCGGGTGCGGTGGTAGTCCGTCGGGCCGTAAAGGGCCACCACCGGTGTACCTACGGCCACCGCTACATGCATCAGGCCGCTATCGTGGCACAAAATCAGACTCGCTTTTTCAATGATGGCGGCAACTTCTTTGACACCTGTTTTACCAGCCAGGATATATAATTCCCCTTCCATCATTTCCTGAAGCGTTTCAATTATCTGGCATTCAGCAGCATCACCCAGGGCAAACACCGGTAAGTCTAATTCCTTAATCAGCCTATCCAGAAGCACGGCAAACTTCTCCAGCGGCCAGCGCTTGGGAGTGTTCATGGCGTTGGCTGCGCCGGGCTGGACGCAGATAAAAGGCTTTTTCTCCAGGAGTCCCATCTCGGCAAGCAACTTCCCGGCGGCCAGCCTACTTGTTTCGCTTATGCAGAAGAAAAGCGGGATTCGCGGCAACTTTTGCTCCGAAAATATAATTGGACTTTCATCCACCTTTATGCCCCGCAAGTGCATGGGGGTTTGGTTTATCAGAACGGAAACCAGATCGAGCTTTAAGTCTGTTTCGTGCCTACCGGCCTCTAAAGGAACAGGGAAGTTAAAGACAAAATGCAGGTGGTCTTTCCTCCGAATTTTTTCTACTGTGTGACCTATTCTTACAGGTATGCCGGCCAGCAAGATTTCTACCATGGCAAACAAACTGCGGCAGTCAAAGCTAACCAAAGCCGTGTCGTAGCGCTTTTTTCTCAGTTCCCGGATAAACTTTATCTTTTGCTTCCAGGAAGCGTCATACCTGATTATTAAGGTTTCATTGATCAAATAACTTTCTTCCAAGACGTATTCCGTACCATAATCATTACCTGCCTGAACGGTAATCTGCGCTTCCGGAAACGCCTCCTTTAGCGCCTTTATTGCTGGGGTAAATAAAATAAAATTACCCAGGCCGGTATATGCAAAAACGAGGATCTTTCTGATTTTTTCAGGTTCGAAACTTCTTTTCGGGTTACAAAAAAGAGATATTACCCTGAGAAAAAAGATAATTAGAGCAGTTTTTAGCTTACTAATGACGGTTGAAAGAAAAAAATTCATCCAACCATCTCCTCACAAAGTGAAACTATCCTATTTGCAGAATTTCCATCTATAGGGCCGCAGTATTCTTTAATGATCTTTTTACGTCCTTCGTTATCCAGTGTAGGATCATCCAAATATTTTTTAATTAAAAACCCTAACTCTTCTACATTGGAAGCAAGTCGCACCCCCCCAGTATTTATAACTGGCTTATATCGTACACAATTATAAGCATTAAGAAAAGATAAAGAAGGATTATTCATTTCAGGATCAAAGGCAATATTAACGATTGGACGATCAAAAAGTGCAGCCTCAAGTACTACCATAGAAACAATCGTAAGTATGACGTCGCTGTTTTGGATAATGTTCACATAATTAAGGTTGTCTTCTTTGCCTGAGTTCCATTTTGTACAGTATGTTCCGCTGTATGAGGGAGGAGATTCATCTATTCTAACTAGAAAATTGTTTTGATAAATGTTTTTATATTTTTCACGATTCCAAGAAGGATTTAAGCGCAATACTAATACTGCCTTTCCGAACATCCCTGATTCTATCAGGCTTAAAATAGCATCAATAATTTTCTGTTCGCCTGGCATTACATCACCAGAATTACACGTATATGTTATAATTTTATTATCGTGATGTATGTTTAAACGCTCTTTAAAGGAATTTTTAAGTACGGTTGGGGTATGGAACAAATATTCATCATACAGTGGAATTCCGGTAACAACCAGATCATCATCTTTAAAACCATGAAAATCTTTGGCATGTGTGCTCATTAGATCGCTCCATACCGCAATTTTATCTGGTCGGAATACAATTTCGCCATTTAAAGTAAAATTATCCCAGCTATCAGGAAACATCAATATAGGTACTTTCATTTTTTTTGCATAGTAGATAGTAATTTGGTCTTCTAGGGTAGTCCATGCGGTTGATATTAGAAGTTTAGGTTTGATTATTTTAAAAATGTTCT
This sequence comes from Bacillota bacterium, assembly GCA_023481335.1. Lineage (GTDB taxonomy): Bacteria > Bacillota > Desulfotomaculia > Desulfotomaculales > Desulfotomaculaceae > JAMCWI01. The sequence continues at coordinate 4,635 of JAMCWI010000157.1, forward strand.
TATAATATTCGTTTTTAAAAGTAGATATTCCCATTATTTTATTTAGGCCATGAATGCCTCCAATTAATGAGGAGCCAACTGTTAGCATTTTTGTAATGTTAAAATATCTTGGGTTTTTTGCCTTGTAATAATCTAACTTATATTGAGAAAATTGGTTCGCGAGCCTAAAAAGAGACTGATAACATCTAATTGGTTCATAAAAATTACTCCACAGAAAATATTGCCATGGCTTTTCTAATTTTGGTTGATAATATATAGAAACATCATCGTCATTAAATTCATTAACAAAATTTGATAATTCAGCTAAAGGACTTAATAGGCAAATCTTATGTTTTTTCTTTAGTATGGAAAACATTTCTGTATAAAGGAAATTTTTAACACATCGACCAATTGGAGCTGTTATAAGTATTGTTTTTTTCATTAGTGGTATTTCTCCTAATTATTAGTTCTAAATCTAATCTTATATAATTGAATTAACTCATTCAAAGGAATAATTTTTAAAAAATGCATCAGAGTTCCAAATAGAATCGTAATAAAAATTATTTTTGATATAAAACTTGGTATCCATGATAATGGAAAATAGGGACTTAAGAAAACAGTGCCTATAGTGGCTAAAATTATTATCCCTATACTAAATGAGTCATACGTTAATATACAATATTTTTTTACAAATATAAGTGCCAAAATAAGCACACAAATGGAAGAAAAAAGAGTAGAAAAAGCAGCTCCTTTCATTCCGTATAATGGAACCATGATTAAATTAAAAATTAAATTTGTTATGACAGAAACAATATCACAGTAGGAAAGTAAAATAGTTTTTTTATTCCAAAGCAAAGTTAATCGTGGGTAAAATTGTAGATACCTTATAAACCAATATAAAGAAATAATTGGTATTACATTATATGAGGGCAAGAACTTTACGTCCGCTAATTTGATTATATCACGAGAAAATAGTACTGCTCCTGATAAAATAATACCCAGGCAAAAAATGGTAAGTGTAATAATTCTTTTTATTTCGTTTCCTTTAATATCTTGTTTCATTAAAGTAAAAAATCTAGGCATGATAGCTGCGTCTAAGGCGAATAAAAGTACTTGTAAGGGCGAAAGCAAGCCGGTTGCAAACGAAAAAAGCCCTACATCTGTAATATTTTTAAATCTATCAAGAAAAAAACGGTCAGCATAAGATGATATTGAATATGATGCCATGCCAGGAATTAACGGTAAACTGAATGCTAGACTTTTTTTTATGTAGTTTATTGATAAAGGTTTAAAGCTGGCATAATGTAAAGTAATAAGCAAATTAACTAGAAGCATAATTCCAGAAGAAAGCAAAGATGCAAAGATTACACCGCGCACTGCCTGTTCTTTTATAATAACAAAATAAATTGTAAGCAATACTCCAACTCCTGAACCAAGCAGAGAAACGCCAGCAAAATGCCATGGCTTTTGCCTAGCTTTAAAAATAGCAGAAGGAAAAATCCATGCTTGACTAAGAAAAATTATTATTAATTGCCATACATAGAATGGGTAAAAAGTAACTTCTGCTGAGCGAAAAAAAATACCATGGAATTTGTATCCTACTAATAATAATATAGCGCAAATGAAAAAATTAATAATATAAACAGCAATAAACATTGTACCAACATATAGACGTCGGTGTTTCTCATCAAGTTCTATATAAAATCTAATAATAGCACTGTTTAATTGCAAACAGACAAAAATAGAAACAAAACTCGAAAAAGCAGTTAAAATACCTAAGATGCCATAGTCAGCAGGTGTCATATATCTTGTATAGATGGGCATTAAAAAAAAACTAATACAGTTAATAATTAATGATCCCAGAAAATATATTAGGGTGTCTTTTGCTATACTTAAATTACTAATTTCCATTGTGCATTTTTCCTTATAGTATGAATGTGTCATCTAATGTCTCATGCTCAGCAAGGTAGATTTGAAACTTAACGGCGCCGGCTCCTGCCTTCGCTGACGCGTCAATAAAACTTTTGGCCTGACCGGTACTGCCGTCAATGAAGGTGGGCTAGCCAGGGCGCCTTTTCTCCGATGAACGCCGGTCATTAGCGCTAATCGAAGCAACACACGAGCAACGCGTCAAAGAACTGTATGCCGAGATCGGTAAATTAACAACGCAATTAAGCTGGTTGAAAAAAAATCTGGCCTCCCGTCTGAATAGGGAAGAGCGCCTGGCCCTGGTGTTGCTTTGCAAATTAAATGCGCCACCGTTTGCACATTATTTATCCGTCCAGGAACCCAATCAATCTGCAAAGTAA
>JAMCWI010000019.1 GCA_023481335.1 Bacillota bacterium
TGGTGACGGCACCTGCCGCATCGTTGGTGTGCAGGGTACTGAGTACCAGGTGTCCGGTGGTGGCTGCCTTGACGGCAATGGCCGCGGTTTCGGCGTCCCTGATTTCACCAATCATAATGATATCCGGCTTAATTTCCTGCTCTGAGGCCCGCTGTTTAGCCATTTGGCGAATGGTATTGGAAATCGGCAGGACTTCCTCAATGGTGGTTCTGCCTCTGTAACCGATGTGATTGCACTTGCTGCAGTTACCGGCACGATATAACGTGACGGGTTGGTGGGCAGGTATGCCTAAAAATTCCCGTTCCGTGCTGTCCGGTGCAGGGGTATAGGCCTCTTTACAATCGGGGCAGAGCAGGCGGACCAGGCGTTGGCAAATGACACCCACCGCGGAGGAAGCCACCAGGAAGGGCTCCACCCCCATGTCGATCAGCCTGGTGACGGCACCTGCCGCATCGTTGGTGTGCAGGGTACTGAGTACCAGGTGTCCGGTGGTGGCTGCCTTGACGGCAATGGCCGCGGTTTCGGCGTCCCTGATTTCACCAATCATAATGATATCCGGGTCTTGACGAAGAATGGACCGCAAACCGGCGGCAAAGGTCATGCCGGCTTTGTTATTGACTTGGGTCTGGTTCACCCCGGGCATTACATATTCCACCGGGTCTTCGATGGTGACAATGTTTCTTTCCTTATTGTTTAGTTCGTTAACCACTGCATATAAAGTGGTGGTTTTACCGCTGCCGGTGGGGCCGGTAATGAGAATCATGCCGTAGGAGTGGCGGATAACGCTTGAAAAAACCTGCAGGTTGCGCTGTTCAAAACCTAACTGATCAATCTTCAATATGTTGGTGCTCTTGGACAAAAGCCTCATAACAACCTTTTCACCAAAAACCGTAGGCAGGGTGGATACCCTTAAATCCACCTCTTTTTTTCCGTACCGGATTTGAAAACGACCATCCTGGGGCAATCTTTTTTCCGCAATGTCAAGGTTGGCTAATATCTTCAAGCGTGTCACTAAGGACGATAGGGCCGACTTGGGCAGTACGCTGGATTCATGAAGCAACCCGTCGATGCGGAAGCGAACACGGACTTGTTCCTTGAGGGGTTCGATATGAATATCGCTGGCTTTGTCATTTATGGCCTGGCGGATCACGGTATTCACCAGGCGCACCACCGGGGAATCCTCTGTGCCTGTTTCATCACCAAAACTCAGGGTTTGGTTGGTTAACGAACTGTCTTCCTCCGATTGAACTGCGCCAAAGGCATCCTGAACAAAGGACAGCCCAAATACTTTCTGGATAGCCGCGTCAATTTCCCCCTGGGAAGCGATGACGGGGTCCACATCACAGCCGGTGGCAAGGCGGATGTCATCCAGGGCCACCACATTTAAAGGATCAAACATAGCCACAATGATCCGGTTGCCTTCCCGCCTGACCGGTACAATTCTGTGACGTCGAATAATGGCCTCCGGCAAACTTTTAAAAAGGATCGGGTCAATTCGATTGGTCAGGGAAATTTTCGGGATGCCTAGCTGCATTTCTAACGCATTGAGAATGTCCTGTTCCCGAACAAAGCCGAGGTTGACTAAGGCTTGTCCCAGCCTTTGACCGGTTTGTTTTTGGGCGGTTAGAGCATCCTTTAACTGTTCTTCGGTAATCACTTTGCTGTCCACCAGTAAGTCGCCCAGGCGTTTTTTGGCAAACCGTTGGTACCCCATTGCTTGTCACCTCTCAGTATTTTAAAAATAGGCGAGGTATTGATCAATAATTTTTTGACCGTAAAAAATGGCAATCATGGCACCCGCCGATAAAAATGGGCCAAAGGGAACCGCCGTTTTCATATCTTTGTTTTTCGCTAGGACCAGCCCCAGCCCTACCAGGGAACCCATAACGAAGGAGAAGAATAGACATACCAAAAGCAGTTTCCACCCCAAAAAGATTCCAATGCCGGTGATCAGTTTAACATCCCCGCCACCCATGCCGCCCTTTGATAGGACGGCCAGTACCAGTAGCAGTCCGCCACCCAGGAGGCCGCCTATGATTCCGTCTATAAGTGCGCCGGTGGAATGAAGGGCCTGCAGCAGGAGACCGGCACCCACAAGAAAAAGGCTGATTTGATCAGGGATAATTTGATGATCCAAGTCAATCAGCGAGGCAGTTAATAAAGCGCAAAACAAAACGATATAATATAAGGTTTGGAGCTGAAAACCAAATACCGCCACAAAGAGTACAAAAGCCATGCCCGTTAGCAGTTCCACCAGTAAATATCTGGGGGAGATCTTGACCCCGCAGTACCTGCACTTTCCCCTTTGGAAAAGGTAGCTTAGAACTGGTATCAGCTGGAGAACCCCCAGCTGACGCCGGCAGCCGGGGCAATGGGAGGGAGGGGAAATAATGGATTGATTTTTTGGCAGACGGTAAATACAAACATTCAAAAAACTACCTATGACCAGTCCTGTAATAAAGACCAGCATCATAACCGCCAGCATAGGCTACCTCGTCCATCAAAATTTAATCTAATGCTTGTTTTATTTCAGATTCCGACAATCCTTGAAACACTCTACAGCCACCGATATTCACAGGCAAAGCAAATGTCAACTTATTTTCTGTTACCTTCTTATCAAAATACATTGATTTAATCATATCACCCGCAGCCAGCCCCTGGGGAAGGGACACCGGCAGCCCAACTTGGGATAATAACCGGGTGATTCTTGCCGCTTCATCGATGGTCAACAAGTCCTTATTTAAAGCCAGACGGGCCTCCAAGACCATCCCGACAGCCACCGCTTCGCCGTGCAAATAGGTGCCGTAGCCGCTTAAGGATTCAATGGCGTGACCAATGGTATGGCCGTAGTTTAAGATGGCCCGGCGGCCCTGCTCGGTTTCATCCTGTTCCACCACGGCAGCTTTGATTTTGCAGCAGGTTTCTATGACATATTCCAGGGCGGCGGGTTCCAGGTTCAGTACCCCGGAGCTGTTTTCTTCCAGCCAGGCAAAAAATTCTTCATCCCAAATAACGCCGTACTTAATGACTTCCGCCAGACCCGCCCTAAGTTCCCTGGCATTTAAGGTCTGCAGGGTATCCACATCGACCAGCACCATCCTGGGCTGGTAAAAGGCACCGATAATGTTTTTGCCCCGGGGATGATTTACCGCCACTTTACCGCCCACGCTGCTGTCCACCTGAGAAAGCAGTGTGGTGGGCACTTGAACGAAGGGGACTCCCCGCATATAGGTGGCGGCCACAAAGCCTGCCAAATCCCCCACTACGCCGCCGCCCAAGGCCACCACCGGGCAGCTGCGGTCTAAGCCGTGGCCGAAGGCTGTATCATACAGCTTGGCTGCCTGATCAAGGGTTTTAGAATTTTCCCCTGCCGGCACCCGGACAGCAGCAACCTGAAAACCGGCCCGCGCCAGCGTGTCCCTTGCTTTTTCTCCATAAAGAGGGTCTACATGGGTGTCTGTTATCAGGAGCACTTTTTTTCCCAGCGGCATTTCGGACAGGTAGGCGCCCAGGTCGTTTAACAGGCCGCCGGCGATATAAATAGGGTAACTGCGGCTGCCCAAAGCCACATCAATTCTTCTCACGGAGGTACCCCCTCTCCATCAGGCTTTTGTATATTATGTTAACTATAGCTTCCGGACTTATGTCATCTGTATTTATGGTCAGATCCGCAACGTTGTAGGCTTCCTTGCGCTCTGCCAACAGCCTGGCAACTTTCTCTTGAAGATTCCCTTTGGCCAGCAGCGGGCGGGTCCTTTTGTTGCGGACTCTTTTGCAAATGTTCTCCGGCGAAGCCTCCAGACAGACCAGGACCCCGTTGGTCTTTAACTTCTTAACGTTTTCGGGGTCCAGCACCAATCCGCCGCCGGTGGCAATCACCAGATTTTCTTGGAGGGCGAGCTTTTTTACCAGCAAAGCCTCTTCTCCCCGAAAGCGTTTAACGCCGTGTTTATGGAAGATTTGCTCCACAGTGAGGTCGGTGACTTTCTCGATGGCATAATCCGTATCAATAAACCGATATCCTAAACGCTTGGCCAATCCCCGGCCTACGGTGGATTTGCCGGAGCCCATAAAGCCGATCAATACAATATTCTTCATTTTACACCTGCCTAACCCACTGCCGCCACCGGTCAACTCTTTCTTTGATCTCCTCCAGGCTGTCACCGCCGAATTTTTCCAGCATGGCTGCGGCCAGTTCCCAGGCCGCCACTGCTTCACCCACGACACAGGCTGCAGGAACGGCGCAAACATCCGATCTTTCCACTGAAGCGGCAAAGGGTTCCTTCGTCTTAAAATCTACGCTAAGCAGAGGTTTATACAGGGTGGGAATTGGTTTCATGGCCGCCCTTACCACAATAGGCTCCCCGTTGCTGATTCCCCCTTCGATGCCGCCGGCCCGGTTGGTGGCCCGGTAAAAGCCCCGGTCAGGGGAATGGCATATCTCATCATGCACCTGGGAACCGGGAACTGCCGCCGCACCAAAGCCAAGGCCCACTTCTACCCCTTTGATGGCCTGTATGCCCATCAAAGCCCCGGCCAACCGGCCGTCCAGTTTGCGGTCCCAGTGGACATGGCTGCCCAACCCCACCGGCAACCCGCAGGCCTGTATTTCAAATACCCCCCCCAGGGAATCTCCATTTTCCCTGGCCTGGTCAATTTCTTTGATCATAGCTTCCTCAGCCTGTGAATCCGGGCAAAGGAGTTGGGACTGCCCCGTACGTTTCCGCAGTTCTGCCGTGCCCAGGCTAGCTTCAATTACTGCCTCTACGGACCCGATGCGCCGGACAAAACCTGCAATTTCCACTCCCAGTTCCTTCAGCAAACAGCGGGCCAGGGTGCCTGCCGCCACCCGGGCAGCGGTTTCTCTGGCGCTGGATCTTTCCAGTATGTTCCGTATGTCCTCATGGTTGTATTTAATGGCCCCGGCCAAATCCGCATGACCCGGTCTTGGGCGGCTGACAACCCTTTCATTTAGGTTGGCCTCCGGCCCCGGGGCCATAATCTCCGACCAGTTGGCCCAGTCTTTATTGATTATTTGAAGGGTGATGGGACTGCCGGTGGTCCGGCCTCCCCGGACCCCGGACAGGAACTCTGCCTGATCCTTTTCTATTTTCATGCGGCCGCCCCGGCCATAGCCTCCCTGGCGGCGGGCCAGTTGTTCATTGACATACTCCCGGGTGACGGGCAGGCCCGCCACCATTCCTTCCACAATGGCCGTCAGGGCCGGTCCGTGGGATTCTCCCGCAGTTAAAAAACGCAGCAATGTCATCTCTCCACTTCTCCGGAAACCTGCTTGAGCAGGGTTTCCTTCATAATCTCCACCGGCGCAGACCGGCCGGTCCAAAGCTCAAAGGCTAAAACGCCCTGATAGAGCAGCATGCCCAGGCCGTTCAGGATTTTAGCCCCCTGTGCCGCCGCCTGCTGCAAGAACAGAGTCTTTTCAGGGTTATAAACCAGATCGCACACCAACTGGCCGGGGTTCAGGGCAGCAAAGGGAAACTCGGGGGATTGGTCTGCCCGGGGGCTCATGCCGATGGATGTGGTCTGCACCACCAGATCCACTGCGGCAACCCGTTCCTCAGGCAGTTCGCTGCCCCAGGGAAGAACCTGAACCACCACTTGACAGGCCTGGGAAACATCCCTGGCCAAATCCGCCGCCCTTTCGGCAGTACGGTTGGTGATGTAAAGGTTGTTCACCCCGGCCAATGCCAAAGCAGCGGCCACCGCCCGGGCAGCCCCGCCGGCCCCTAGCAGCAATGCGCTTTTGCCCCGGGGCGAAAAATTCGCTCCGGTTTCTAAAGATCGAATAAAACCCGGCCCGTCTGTGTTGTAGCCATGCAGCTTCCCCCGGACATTGACAACCGTGTTGACCGCTCCGATGATACGGGCTGCCGGGTCGATTTCATCCAGCAGGGGAAGTATGTTTTGTTTATGCGGTACCGTAACATTGACCCCGGCCAGTTCAAGGGAGCGTATGCCTTCCACTGCCTGTTTAAGCCTGTCGGGATGAACAGCATAGGGGACATACACCCAGTTCAGCCCAAGTTTGCCATAAGCGGCATTGTGCATGGCGGGGGAAAAGGAATGCTCCACCGGAAAACCAAACAAGCCGCAAACCTTTGTTTTGCCGTTTATTTCAGGGAAACCCATACAACCCCTCCCGAATGTAAGAAAAGCTTGGCCCGTGCCAAGCAAATATTCATTTATTGTTGTCTATTTAAGCGACGCAATACCCATTTTTCCAGTTTCCGGTTAATTCTGGTGCCGATAAACTCTTTCCCTTCCAGGGGAGTTACCAAGATGGTATACACCCCCAGGCGGTTGCCCGCCAGCACATCGGTAAATATCTGATCCCCCACCATGGCGGTTTCATGAATGCCTGCCTCAACTGCCCTAAGGGCCTGCCGCAGCCCTCGACGGCTGGGCTTGGCTGCCTTATGCACCCCCGGCACCTGGAAAGAACAGCATAACGCGGAGACCCTGCTTTCAGTGTTATTGGAGACAAAGCAAACTTTAAATCCCTGCTGGCACAGATCCCGCAGCCATGCCTCAATGGCAGGGTCCATGTGCTTGAGGCCCCAGGGAATGAGCGTATTGTCAATATCAAAAAGGATGGCCTTGATTCCCATCTTTTTTAAATCCTCCAGGTTGATGTGAAACAAGGACGGAACATAGGCTTTCGGATAGAGCTTTGAGATCATTTTTTACACCACTTTATTCCGGACACCCTGCGGAGCCCTGATGATTTGAAACTTATTGTTGTGCATATTTTACCTGGATTTGGCACCTTTCGTCAACTTTCCATCACCTATTAAATGGTATGACCCCCTTGCCCCGGGACAGACACCAAATTATTTTCTCCCCATACCATATATTGTTGACTCAATA
>JAMCWI010000017.1:0-340 GCA_023481335.1 Bacillota bacterium
TGGCCTCTTCACTACCCCTTTTCTTTGACGGTGCCACAAGGCGAATCGTCTACGATTTTGGGGACGATGGTAGAATAAGAATCTGGAGTATGGGTGATAGATTCGAGCTTCAGGCTTACAAAGATACCCATAGGCGTGCCAACAAAAAATAGCCCCATTAGGGGTTATTGATAACCATGTTTCCATTACATATATTATGGTACTTAAGACGTCAAATCAAGGAAGGAACTTATTACTAAAATCTACCAAGTTGTCATAATATCTAGGCACGAATAATGAAAATCAAGTTTGGAAATGTCGTATCTACGTCATACGGTGTCAGATCGTCGAATGTGATATA
>JAMCWI010000017.1:350-4671 GCA_023481335.1 Bacillota bacterium
TATCTACCCGGTTATTAACCTTTTTATTTTATGCTGCCCCCTCTCCGCCTTACAAAGAATAGGGGTAGTGAAGAGGCCAAGCAATTTAGGACTTATTGTTAAATGATGTGCTTCCTTTATAGAAGAGCTGGCAGAAAGCTGGTGCTTTAAAGTATAATAACCATAAGGAGTGGTTTTAAATGGAAGAATTATTAAAACATATCCTGGAAAAGCTGGGTCAAATGGAAAAGGATAACCAAGAACGCTTTGACCAAATGGAAAAGGATAATCAAGAACAGTTTGGCCAAATGGAATCCCGATTTGGCCAAATGGAATCCCGATTTGGCCAAATGGAATCCCGATTTGGCCAAATGGAATCCCGATTTGGCCAAATGGAATCCCGATTTGGCCAAATGGAATCCCGATTTGACCAAGTGGAATCCCGATTTGACCAAGTGGAATCCCGATTTGACCAAATGGAGAAAGCCAACCAGGAAAGGTTCCAGCAACTACAGACAGCTTCTTTAGAACTGCTTTCTGATGTGAAAGAGGTTAAGTCAGGCATAACAGAGGTTAAGGAAGGTCTTAAAAGCGTTGCAGGAGATATCAGCTTCCATGACGAAAAGATTGCAAGTTTGGAGAGAGGGCAGCATAAAATAAAAAGGTTAATAACCGGGTAGATAAAAGGACCGGCTAGGGTGTCAATGGGACGGGGTTATTGACACCCACTTAAAGCCCAAATAAAAAACAAAAAGCAATAGCCATCAGCAAATCGCAATGGCGATACAACTCTTAAGTTTTAAGGCTGATAGCCGACGGACTGACCCCAAAAAATGACCCCAAAACATCACCTCGCCAATTCCGCCCTGGCGATGGAGTGGGTGTCCAGGGCCTCAAAGCCGAAGCAGCGGTAGATGTAGCGGAGGAGGATATCCGCCACCTGGCGGGGGTTTTCCATGGACTTGGCTTCCATGGGGCTGAAGCCGTAGGGGAGTATGATGTCGGAATAGCTGCACTGGGGACTGGGGGTGTTTTTGTAATAGGTAAAGAATTTCGGGTCGTCCAGTCCCTTGCCGCCGATGTTCTCCAGGGCCACCTTGGGCACAAACAGGCCCATGTAGCCGGTAAAGCGGTACACTTCCCGGGCCAGTTTGATGGTGCGCAGCAGGGCCACCTGCAGGGCGCGGTAGTCCAGGAAATCCAGTGTAAAGGGTTCGGTTTGCCGTTCAATCTTTTTAACATAGGTGGGGATGGTGCAGTAGTAGCAGACAACCCCGGAACGAAGAATTTCCAGGCGGTGGTTTTCCGCAGCAAAGGCAAACCCTTCGGGCTCAAAACGGATGTTGTGGGGCAAGGTATCCTTCCAGATGCTGCGGGCCATTTTTTTCAACCGGGAGATGCGCTGCGGCACGAAGAAGGGGTCGATTAATTTTAAGTTTAAAGGAATAGGGCAGCACATCACCTTAAACATGACAGCATCCTGGTCGCCTTTTTGCAGCTTCCGGGTTATGAAGGCCTTCACTTCGGTTTTATTGTGCTTGCTTTTTTCAAACAGGCGGTCCAGGATGTGGCGGTCTGTTTCGGGAATGGGGTCGGAGCCCTCCATATTGCGGCGGTAAATACGGCCGTCATTGGTGATGTGGGGCGGATAGGTGCTTTCGGGAATCTTAACCACCAGAATACCCCGTTTGGTGTCCTTGGCTTTTAGGATTAGTTTGGATGAGAATAGGGGCACGGGGGTAATGTTGCCCTGGCAGATATTGCGAAAGCGGTCCTTGGGGTCGTTGGAGAGGTCGATGCCCGGAAAAGAGGTGGGCACATTTCGGGGATTGCGTGCATCCGCTCCGATGACGATCCAACCCCCAAAGGTGTTGGCAAAGCTGGCTACGATTTTGGACAGGTGTCTTGGAAAATCTTCCTTGTATTCCACATAGAGCCCTTCCGGGGTTTCTTCCTCAATTAGTTTATAGAGGTCCGCCTCTTCCAATTGCTCCAGGGGTTTTCCGAAGGGATTAATCATGGCTACCTCCGCGCAGGCTTTTGTCAATATTCTATCATATTTTTACATTTTTCTTAATAGAGAAAGGCCATTAACCTACGGGTCGATGGCCTTTGGTATTATTTCTTCATTTTTAGGAGAACATTTTTCGCGCCGGAGCCAACCATGCTCAGGAATCCGCTGTGGTTAGCCAGCACATCCTCCAGGGCATTTAACACGCGGTCCAGTTGTTCGCGGCTCACAGTCAGCGGAGGTTCCAACCGGATAACATTGGGGTTGTTAAGGGTGTAGGCCGTGATAATGCGGTGCTTGTTGAACAGTTCCCCGGCTACCAGGCTGCCCATGTATTCCTGGGCCAGTTTGTTCACCACATTCATGGTAATTCTAAAGGAAAACTTTTTATCGCCGGTGTCCGGCTGCTGGAACTCCAGGCCAATCATTAAGCCGCGGCCCCGCACATCCTTTAGCAAGGGGTATTTGTCTTTTAACTTTCTTAGTTGGGCCAGGAAGTAGTCGCCTTTTTCCTTGACTTGACGGCATAAATCGTTTTCTAATATAATTTGTATGGTTTTCAAAGCTGCGGCACAGGCTGCCGTATTGCCCCCAAAGGTTGAAGTATGGAGCAGGGCTTTCTCCATGGTGCCATAGGCCTTACGCCAGATTTCATCACCGGTGATGTAGGCTCCCATGGGCATCACACCGCCACCTAGGGATTTAGCCAAACAGAGAATGTCCGGCACCAGGTCTTCGGACTCACAGGCAAAAAATGTCCCGGTACGGCCAAAGCCCGTTTGCACTTCGTCGGCAATCATCAGGGTACCGTACTGGGCACAGAGCTTCTTAGCCTTTGCCAGGTAGCCTGGCGGAGGTTCAATGATGCCGCCTTCCCCCTGCAGTGGCTCCACGATAAAGGCGGCCGCCTCCCTGGCGGCAAGTTGCTGTTGCAAAGCAGCCAGATCTCCATAGGGAACTCCCGCGCATTCATTTACCAGGGGCATAAAGGGTGCCTGATATTTGTCGCGGCCGGTGACCGACAGGGCACCGAAGGTTTTGCCATGAAAGGAATCATGGCAGTAAATAAATTTTTGCCTGCCAGTGGCGATTCTGGCCAGTTTTAGAGCGCCTTCCACCGCCTCCGCCCCGCTGTTGCAGAAGAAACTCCGCTGCAAATTACCCGGTGCCAGGTGGGCCAGGTTATGGGCCAGGGCGGCGGCGATGCCGTTCATGGAGGCCTGCAGTAAATTGGGCAAGGCCTGCACCCTTTGTAAAGCCGCTAAAATTTCCGGGTGGTTATGCCCCACATTAAGGGCACCGTAGGCACCTAAAAAATCCAGATATTCATTGTCCTGTGCATCGTAAACCGACACACCGGAGGCGGCCACAAATTGGGTATCAAAGTTGATCAGGCTGAGCAGCGTCACCAGACTGGCATTCAGGTACTGGCTGTGCAGATCCTTAACCTGGTTTTGCTGTAGTTCCAGGGCCTGTTCCAGATGGATGAGGTCGCTGCAGCCGCCAGAGCAATGGTGATGGTGCACGGAAGATCACCTCCCAATAATATTTCTTATCATTAAAATATGTGGACTGGCTGAACAAATACCATATTTTGTGCATCACGGGCTATAAAATCTTTTGCCTTGACAGGAAACGGCGTCTTCAGTAAAATAGAACTATCTGTAAAGTGAAAGTCCTTTATACTTTAGAAAAAGGGGGACTACGCTTTGAAAGAGTTTCATAAAATAAATCTCCTTTATGATTTTTACGGCAGCCTGCTGACCGAAAGACAGCGGAACTTTATCGAGTTGTATTACGGAGACGATTTATCCCTGGGTGAAATTGCCGAGCAATTTAATGTCACCCGGCAGGCAGTGCACGATACCTTGAAAAGGGCGGAGCAGACCCTGGGAACCTACGAGGAAAAGCTGGCTTTGGTTGACAAATTCAGCGAAGAATACAAATCCATTGAAGAGGCCTTAGGTCTGATCCAAAGTTATCAAACGGGTGTGGAACCCAATGGGTTGGAGCGTTCTAAAGAAATATTGGAAAAGATCCTAACGAATCGCCAGGAATTTTAATACTTTCGATTTTTTCAGGAACCTTTAAATAGAATGCTGGAAGGAGGCGTCTGGTATGTTTAAAGGCTTAGGTGAACGCCTGGATGAAATTTTCAAATCCCTAAAAGGCAAAGGACGCCTTACAGAAGATGATGTCAACCAGGCCATGCGGGAAGTCAGGATGGCCCTGTTGGAAGCGGATGTCAACTTCAAGGTTGTGAAGGATTTTGTTGCCCAGGTCAAGGAGCGGGCCATTGGTCAGGATGTGTTGGATAGCCTTAGCCCGGCT
>JAMCWI010000017.1:4681-6689 GCA_023481335.1 Bacillota bacterium
ACATCCCGCCCAAACCGCCAACCATCATTATGCTGGTGGGTTTACAGGGGGCCGGTAAAACTACCACCGCCGGTAAACTGGCCAAGCTTTTAAGCAAGCAGGGCCGCCGACCGCTGCTGGTGGCAGCGGATATTTACCGCCCTGCGGCCATTAAGCAGCTGCAGGTGCTGGGCGAACAGCTGAAAATTCCGGTCTTCAGTATGGGACAGGAAAACCCGGTGAAAATTGCCCAGGCTGCGGTGGAAAATGCCAACAGCACAGGCAAAGATTTAGTGATTATCGATACTGCCGGCCGTCTGCACATTAATGAGGAATTAATGGGTGAATTGGCCGACGTAAAAGCAGCCGTCAAACCCCACGAAATCCTGCTGGTGGTGGATGCCATGACCGGTCAGGAAGCGGTGAACGTAGCAGATTCCTTTAACCAAAAGCTCGGCCTTGACGGTATTATTATGACCAAGCTGGACGGCGACGCCCGGGGCGGGGCCGCCCTGTCGGTCCGCAAGGTCACCGGCACACCCGTTAAGTTTGCGGGTATGGGCGAGAAACTGGATGCCCTGGAACCCTTCCACCCGGATCGCATGGCCGACCGCATTTTGGGCATGGGCGATGTCTTAACCCTCATTGAAAAAGCCCAGGCCAATTTCGACGCTGAACAGGCCGCCAAGCTCAACAAGAAAATCCGGCAGGCGGATTTCAACCTGGAAGATTTTCTGGAGCAGATGCAGCAGGTTAAGAAATTGGGCCCCCTGGAGCAGGTGCTGGGTATGATTCCCGGCATGGGCAAGCTGACCAAACAGCTGAAGGATCAGCAATTGGACGGCAAGGAAATGGCCCAGGTTGAAGCGATTATTCATTCCATGACACCCTGGGAACGCCAGCACCCGGAAAAAATCGACGGCAGCCGCAAAAAAAGAATTTCCCGGGGCAGCGGCACCCGGGTGCAGGATGTAAACCAACTGCTGAAGCAGTTTGAACAAACCCGCAAAATGATGAAACAGCTTTCCAACATGACCAAGGGTGGCAAGAAAAGCAAAATTAAATTGCCTTTCTTTCAATAAAAGTATTTTTAAACCTATTCAAGGAGGTGAAGTGCAAAGATGGCAGTTAAAATCCGTTTGAGACGTATGGGGGCCAAGAAAAACCCCTTTTACCGTATAGTGGTGGCCGATTCCCGTTCCCCCCCGTGACGGCCGTTTCATGAGGAAATTGGGTACTACGATCCCATCAAGCAACCCGTTGAGGTTAAAATTGACGAGGCAAAAGCCCAGGACTGGTTAAAGAAAGGCGCTCAGCTTTCCGATACCGCCAAGTCTCTGTTTGTAAAAGCCGGTATTATCCCAGGCCGGGCCAAAACCAATGAGGCCTAAGGTGCACAGGGGAGGTCCAGAGCTGTGAAAGAACTTGTAGAAATTCTGGCCAAAGCCCTGGTAGACCAACCGGACAAAGTGGATGTAACCATGGTGGAGAAAGAACGCTCCGTGGTTATCGAGCTCAGAGTCGCTCCCGAAGATATGGGAAAAGTGATTGGCAAGCAGGGGCGCATCGCCCGGGCCATCCGCTCGGTGGTTAAGGCTGCGGCAACCAAGCAGCGTAAAAGAGTCATCGTAGAAATTATTTAATCAACACAATTTTCAACATGCAAAGGGGGCTTATGGCCTCCTTTGCTATCCTGTAGGGGGGTTCCTATGCTGACCATCACGCGTCCGGTGCTGGTAAAAGTCCGTGTGACTGACAACTACAAGAAAAACCTGGCCATGGAACTCCGGCAAACCGCTGCCAGGCTGGAACTGGAACTGCAGCAGATCGAGCTGCAGGCCCGTAAACTGCAGGAATTAAGCAAGAAAAATCCCGGTGGGGTTGAGGCCGCCCTGGCGCAATTGGAACAGGAAAAACAAAGGCGCCTGGATACCAGGCTGAAGCTGTTGGATAAAATAAAAGAAGTGGGAAAACTGGAAAACGGTTCCGAGGTACTCCAGGGCAAGGTTTTTCTTGTAGTTGTCAGTCA
>JAMCWI010000010.1 GCA_023481335.1 Bacillota bacterium
AGACTCCATGGAGTGGTATCCGCCTGTATTGTACACTATCGGCAGGTGTAATCCTTTTTTTGAGGCAATGGCCAGCGCCTCTAAAAACTGCGGGACGAAATGGCTCGGCGAAACAAGGTTGATATTATGACAGCCAGCCTCCTGCAGGCTCATCATCATGTCCGCCATTTCCAACGGTAATACCTCGTCCCCTGCACCATCCTGGCTGATATCAAAATTCTGGCAGAATTCACACTTCAAATTGCAGTATGAAAAAAATATTGTTCCGGAGCCACCCGTTCCGACCAGCACATTTTCTTCACCAAAATGCGGCCCGCGGCTGGCAACCATTGCCAGCCGCCCGCCCCGGCAGATCCCCTTCTCGCCTTTGAGGCGGTTTACCCGGCATTCCTGGGCGCAAACCCGGCAGTCCTCCAACATAGTTACGGCTGCCGCAGCCCGTTCTTCCAGTGCCTCGCCCGGAAGACTCCTGTAGATTCCAACGTCCAAAGTAAAACCCCCTTTAGTTATACTCTTGGATAGAAAAAGGACGCTTTTACGCGCCCCTCTTTAAACGTTAAACCTGAAGTTTATGATGTCACCGTCTTCAACGATATATTCTTTTCCCTCCAGCCGGTAAAGGCCGGTTTCCTTTACCCCGGCCATGTTCCCCAACCGTTCAAGATCGGAGTATTTGACCACCTCTGCTTTGATAAAACCCCGTTCAATGTCCGAGTGGATTTTGCCGGCGGCCTTTCTGGCTTCCGTACCTTTCTCAATAGTCCAGGCCTTCACCTCGTCCTTGCCTACTGTTAAAAATGAGATTAGGCCCAGGTAATTGTAAACGGTCCTTGCCAGCCGGTCAATGCTGGATTGCTCCAGGCCGAGGTCTGCCATAAAAAGATCGCGGTCTTCCGGCGGCAGAGCGCCTATTTCCATTTCAATGCGGCCGCAGATCTCAATGAGAGGCAGCCCCTTTGATTGAGCAAAAGCAGTTAGTTTAACTTTATCCGGATACATTTTTTGCTTATACTGCTCTTCGTCAGTGTTGATTACTATGAGCATGGGCTTTTCCGTTAAAAAGCCGTAGTTTTTCAAAAGGCGCCTTTCATCAGGGGACAAATCAAGTCTGTTTAGGGCAGTTTCACTTTCAAGCGCCGAAAGGCATCTTTCCAGAACATGAAGCTCCTGTTCATTTTCCTTTTTAACCTTTTTACCGCTTTTAATCCGCTCAATTCTTTTTTCAATAACTTCCATATCGGCGAATAGCAGTTCGAGATTTACTGTTTCAATATCCCGCAGGGGATTTATGCTGTCTTCAACGTGAGCGACACCGGGGTTTTCAAAAGTACGCACCACCTGGACAAGCATGTCCACACCGCGGATTGCGTTCAAAAACTGGTTTCCCACACCCTGCCCCTGGCTTGAGCCGCGTACCAGTCCCGGCACGTCGCTGAAATAGATCTGGGCGTAAGTGGTCTTTTTGGGATTGTAGAGGCGGCTTAAATAATCCACACGCCGGTCCGGCACTAAAGCCACGCCAGCGTTGGTCTCCGCCTTGCCTGTCAGAAAATTGGAGGTCTCGGCGGTTAAGCCGGTTAAGAGGTTAAATACGGTAGTTTTACCGACCATGGGGAGGCCTATAAGACCACAGTTCAGATTCACTTTTATCACCTTGAAATATTAATCCCGGAACACATCAATGTGTTTTTTGGTCTGGCTGGAAGTCACGGTAAGGTACAGCCAGCCGTCTTCAAACAACGTATCGACGTTTCCGCCCTGCACTACATGATTTTCTTCTCCTACATATACGGCGACCGTAATATCCTCCAGGCTATCCGGGTTCTCAAGGTCGATGGAGTAATTGTAGCCGGCCTGCTTGTGAATGACGCATATCGTTTTAGCGCGCCGGTTCAGGAAATCCGCAAACTTGCTCATGGGCGCGACAGTCAGCCTTCCTTTTTCCTGCTCTTCCCGGGCTTTATCTTCAAAAGCCTTTATTGCTCCCAGGCAGAAACGGGTGTCTGACGGGTGTGTGTAGATCATCCTGATCACTTTTTCTTTTGTTGTAAAATCAACAAGGTCATTCATCCACTGTTGGACTTCTTCATCTTTTACGCCTCCCCTTTCCATTTCTTCGAGGGAAGCGAATTCCCGGAAGGGGGAAATTGGGAACGCCCACATGGAATTCCCGTAAAACCTGTCGTTCATGCGCGGGTGGGTCGGCGATGAACCTGCTTCACCGGCGAAGTAGTAGGCTTTGACCCCGCGTTCTTCCAGGCCGGGATTGACCCAGAAAGGATGGTTGCCGCCGGGGGCGCTGTATTCAACCACCTTTCTGCCTGTCACCTCTTCCAGGGCGTCGGAGTTCCAGTTAATAAGCTGGAGGGCGCTGTCCCGTGTCAGGTAATGCATATTATAGGCAAAAAAGTTGTGAGCCCATCCGCCGTGTGAGCCTATTTCACCATAATTTTGCAGTACTTCAAGGAGCGGTCGGCCCCTGTAGTTGCTCTCTGCAAAAAAGCCCATATTGTCGCCAAATTTATACGTGTCCGGCCCCGCTGTGATATGTATGGAAAAAGGCAGGTCGTGCTGGAAAATGCCCTGCATCAGCATTACCAGGAGGGCCCTGGTATAGGCGCCGCTGCAAACGTGCAGGTTAAAGACCATACCGCCTTTTCCGCCGGGGCTGTTAAGAAGTCTTGGCGCCTTTGCGTAATTGATTAAAAAGGAACGCAAAACAGAGCGCAGCGTCAGGTCATCGGTCAGTAATTTATATTTACCCGGAGGAATATTGATATAAACCACTGTGCCGCCGCCCGGATAATTTTTTTCTGTGATAATGGGGATATTTTCCCCGCTGCTGCGGTCGGAAGCAATCACGTGGGCGCTAATATTTACGGCTCTCGCGTGTTCAAATTTAAGTTTTCCAAAAGAGTAGCTGCATACATCGTTATCCAGGTCCAGCTTACCGGGGGTGATCCCCCACAACCGGCCCGCATCGGCCGAGGGGAAACTCCAAAAACCCGCATAGTTTGGCTTACTACCGTCGCCTTTAGACAGGTAAAAATCCAGGCCGGCCAGTTCTGATAAAAGGGACTTGGGGCGCAGTCCCATATCGGGCAGTCCGGTTGCCGGATCAAAGGAAAGAAGTACTTGCCCGCCGTTAATCTTTGCGTAATCGCTGATTATATTCGCGGACTCCGGGCTGATTTTTGAATTAAGGTATTCAGGGACAATCAAAGCATCGAAATTTTCCTTGAGTCCGTAACTCCCGTATCTGTTAAGGTCTTCAGCGGATATTACCCGGTAAAAAAAACCCTCTTCGTTCAATACCTGTTCATATGCGGTAAGAATTAATTTTGCCTGTTCCGGAACGCTGTCTGCGGCAAGGACGGCTACAGAAACGGCTCCGGACTGGCCGGCCCAGGAAAAGTGCCGTCCCTGCGCAAAAGAAAAATATTCTAAAAGACAAAAAATAATGACTAGTACCGGCCCCACCAGTTTTTTGTTTGAGATTATTTTACAACGGTCATCTGTCAATTTAATTAACCCCGGGACTTTGATATATTTTACAGGTAAAAAGGGTAATAAATATTTCTTTAAAATTCTAATAAAGAGAACCGATTCAATAAATTTGTGGTATATTAAAAAATAGAATATCTAGCGGCATTTGCCCCCATAACCGCAAGTATCTTCTCCCCATTTGCCGTAGCGGCCTTTCGGGGTAAAGTCCTTACAGGCCTTGTCCGTTGGTTCCACCGGCCTGGACGTGGCTTGACATATAGCTGTGCCAATAGCTTTCCAGGGTTTAAAAAATGTACAATCCTTGCAGAACAAAAAACAATCCTCCAGTTATACATTGTAAGGTATATAACAGTACAATACCAATTTTAAACTGTTTGTCATAAAATATCAATATTCTATTATATTTGTTCAAATATATCAGATCAAAGAGGTGTATTCAGGTGTCACTAAATAAATACAAAGTCGGCGACAGGGTGGCCGTGTACCTGCCGGATGGCAACCTGCTAAAGGCAAAAATTGTTAAAATAATACCCGGGACAAAATCGGACTGTTACCTGGTCCAGTATAACGGCACTAACGCCCTTATAGGGGAAAGAGATATCATTCAAAAAATGTAGCAAGCTTTATCCCGGCCTCGTAAACCCCGGCCATAGCATCCGGGCGTTCTAGGATTTCCCCTTTTTTATCGACCTTTGAATAACAATGAGCACCCGCGTCATTTATATCGAGCATTTTAAAAAAGTACTTTACTACTCTAGCGGCTCCTTCGAAAACTCCCGGCAAACCGGCGCCGGAAACTGACAGGAAGACCCCTAGCCTCCCCCGACGCCTTTCTTCATCTTCCACCACCGGCTTATCAAGTACATATTTGCATGCCCAGAACTGCTGGCTGCGGTCGATAAACATTTTTGCCTGAGCGCAAATCCCCATAGAAAAAATTGGCGCTGCCAGGATAATCCCGTCGGCGGCCAGTATTTTATCAAAAATCTGAACAGCATCGTCTTTTACGACGCACCTCCCGTTTTTAAAGCAGCCGTCGCAGGCTTTGCATGGCGCGCAACAGAAGTCGCGCAATATAATTATTTCCGTGGACGCGCCTGCCGCTGCTGCCCCGTCCAGGGCACGCCTCGCCAGAATTTCAGTATTGCCGCCCTTGCGGGGGCTGCAGGCTATGGCCAGACAACTGCGTTTCACCGGTTTATCTTTCATATCTTTAGTCACTACCCCGGATCTTTGCGGTCCTTACAAACAGACCCTCTCAATAATGGCTTCAGGATCCCCCCACAATTTCCTCACTACCGCGCCTGTTTTTTCCGGATCCCCACTGGTAAAAAAGCACTCCCTTCCTGTTCCGATCCCAGGGTTAAAAAGGTCATACTGCTCCAGTACCCGGACTAACTGACGCGCCACTGCCCTTCCGGTGTCAATTATATGGACGTTTGGGCCGGCCAGAACCCCCAGGGTGGGGCGGATAAAAGGATAATGGGTGCAGCCGAGCACAACAGTGTCAATGTCTTTTTCGAGAAGCGGTTTCAGGAAGCTGCCAAGTAGCGCCTCAACTTCAGGCCCATCCTTTTCCCCGGCCTCCACCAGTTCGACCAGGCCCGGGCAGGGAACGGTGTAAACATGTACTGCGTCACCGAACTTCTCGACCAGGGTATTAAAGCGACGTCCAGAAAGGGTCAACCCGGTTGCCAGGACGCCTATCCTGCCGTTTTTGGTGGCCGCTGCCGCCGGCTTTATCGCTGGCTCAATGCCCACGATGGGTAGTTGGTAGTCTTCCCTCAACACTTCGAGAGCGGTAATTGAAGCGGTATTACAGGCTACTACTATTAACTTGACCCCTTTTCCCAGGAAAAAGTCACAGATGGCGCGGGAACGTTCTATAATTATTTCAGCTGGCTTAATACCGTAAGGACAGCAGGCCGAGTCTGCGTAATACATGAATTCTTCCGCCGGCAGCAGGAGGCGCGCCTCCCTCATCACAGAAAGCCCCCCCACCCCCGAATCGAAAAAGCCTATCGGAGAAGCAGCAGGCATTGAAACACCTCATTTTGCCAATGTAATGTCTTGCATGGTACTTAATAACTGCTATCACATACAGCGGGTGATATTTATCATATTTTTCTGGGCCTGGTGTCTTCCGCCTGCCTGTGCTGTATAATTTTCGCTGCAGTCAAAACAAAAAGCACGGCAAGCATTGAAAAAATCAGCGTTACGAATTGGGGTATAATTTCTTTTAGTAATTTATCCTCACAAACCATCCTGCCGCCAACCCAGGCTATTATACCTGCTCCCGCGTACGTCAGCCAGTTGAACCTGGAGATTACCGAGGCAACAAGCTGGCTTCCGGCAATCAAAAGAGGCATGCTGAGCAGCAGGCCAAAAACCAGCAGCGCCAGGTTTCCGCGTGATGCCCCGCCAACTGCCAGCACGTTGTCCATAGACATGATCAGGTCGGCCAGAATAATTGTCTTCACGGCCGAATACATGCTTTTTTGCGGTTCTACCGGACGATCTGAGCTGTTCTCTAAGAGAAGCCTCAATGCAATCCAAATGAGCGCCAACCCGCCGGCAAATTGGAGCATTGGTATCTTGAGCAAGGAGATAGCGGCTATTCCTGTGAAGGTTATTCGCAGCAATATAGCCCCAAGAGCACCGGCCACAACAGCCTTTTTCCTGCTCTTAAGGTCCAGGCGCCTTGTCGCCATACCTATAATAATGGCATTGTCTCCGCTTAAAACAAGGTCGATCAAAACGATTTGCAGGGCTGACAGGGCAAACGCAAGCTCGTATCCCGATCCCAAAATTTTCACTCCGATCAAGAAACTACTCGAATTATCTGGCGTTTACTCTTTAAGAATTAAACAAAAAACCTTTAATCCCTGCAAATATATTTTGCAATAATGCTGGTGGGATATGCTTTCTGGATAAAGAGCCTTTACGCTTCGACGTTGATTAGCGGTTCAACAGCGTCTTTCATATCAAGTGAACGGGCAGTAATCCCCCCCAGAGCTTGGAATGCTATTTCAGGCGCATAGTTTTTTAAGTCAACTTTTTCAAAATTTTCGCAAGAGACTTTGCAGGTTGTATAGCACCAGGCATATTTCTTTACACCGCTCTTTTCCAA
>JAMCWI010000172.1 GCA_023481335.1 Bacillota bacterium
TATCTTCGGCTCCCAGGGGGGGAAATCCCCTTCAAGGGATGTAAACCCACCTTGAAATCGATACCGGCCATTTCCAAGTAGTGCAACTCCCGGGCGGCGCTTTCCTCCAACTGCTTGGCAGCCTCCCGGCGAAATGCGGTCAGTGTTTTGGCTTCCCGCTGCCAACCTTTCTCCAGGGTCTCCATGGCTGCCTTCAATTGATCTGTTTTTTCTGTGCGGCTGCCCAAGGCAGTGAGTTCTTCCCGGGCAGTTTCTTTATGCTGAAGGATCTCCCGGACGGTGGAGCCGTATTTATATTTCAACTGTTTGATCAGAGAAAGACGGTGTTCAATTTGATCCAACCGGGCAGGGTTGTATTCCACATGGTCCCGGTAGGAGGAAACTTCCCTGGCAGTGTCCTCTATCTGGTATAGGGCGTTTTCCAGCATCTCCGGCAGCCCGGTCAAATTGCTGTCGATCTCCGCCAGTTCCCTGAGGGATGACAGGGCCTTGCCCACTCCCTCTACCGCAGGTGTCACACCCGCCTCACCCCCGTAAAGGCGGTCGTAGATTTCCCCGGCCAGGCGCGAAATCTTTTCAGCGTTCATGAGCAAACGCCGCTCGTTCAAGAGCTCGTCTTCCTCATCCTCCGCCAACTGGGCTTTGTCAATTTCTTGCACCTGAAAGGAAAGCATCTCCGTGCGCCGGGCCAATTCCCTGGCGTTGGACTCCAGGTCTTTTAATTCCTTGCCGGTGTTCCTCCATTGGGTATAAAGTTCTTGCACTTTCCTCAATTGATTCAAGAGTGGCGGTCCGCCCAACCTGTCCAGCAGCCAGCGGTGTTTATCTTGATCAAGCAGCGTTTGCTGCTCATGCTGCCCCAGCATATCCAGCAAGCCACTGCCTATTTCACGATAAAGCCCGAGGTTTGCCAGGCGCCCGTTCATGCGACAGGTATTTTTGCCGCTGCGGCTAATTTCCCGGGCCAGGATAAGCAGCCCGTCCTCTTCGTCCTCCACGCCCATTTCTTTCATGCGCTCTTTCATCCAGGGCAGCTTAGAAACATCAAAGGTGGCCTGAACGGTGGCCTTCTCCCTGCCGGTACGGATAAAATCCGCAGAAGCCCTGCTTCCCAATGCTACTAACAAGGCGTCGATCAGCATGGATTTGCCGGCCCCGGTTTCCCCGGTAACAATGGTAAGACCCTTGTCGAAGTTTACCTCAACATCATCGATGAGGGCAAAATTTTTTATGTATATCGAATGGAGCACAGCTGTTACCCCCTTGTCAGTTCCAGGAATCGCTGCACAACTTGAGGCGTGGCCTCCTTGGGTTTGGTGATAATTAAGATGGTGTCATCCCCGGCCACGGTGCCGATAATCTCCGGCCAGTGGGAGTGGTCAATGGCGGACGCCATGCCCTGGGCCTCCCCGGGGGGCGTTTTGATGATGATTAAGTTTTCGCTGGAATTAATGTCGCTTAAGGACAAACGAACCAGACGCCTGAGCCTGTCTTCGCTGCCGCGGCGCATCATGGGTTCATCCGGAGAGGCATAATAGGATGTGTTGTTTTCACCCGGTATTTTGATGAGGCTCAGTTCCTTAATGTCCCTGGACACGGTGGCCTGGGTTACCTCGAACCCTTCGGCACGCAGCGCTGCCGCTAATTCTTCCTGAGTTTCTATGGTTCTGTCCCGGACCAATTCTAGGATTTTTGCCTGGCGTTGTGTCTTCACATTGAATCCCCCGCCTTCTCTATCAAAAGTACCCCCGGTGCTGAGGGTGGCCGGTTGAGAAAATTTACTTTGACAACCTTGTATGTATGTGAAACCAATTGAGAAACCATAGTCTCCACAGCTTCCTTCTCTTCCCTGCCGCCTGCGTGGCCCGGATAAACCACAATCACCAACCGCCCGCCGCTGCTCAGCAGTTCCAGCGTATGTTCAATGGCAGTTAATGTACTGCCTGTGCGGGTAATAATTTCATGGTTGCCGCCGGGCAAATACCCTAAATTAAAAATGGCTCCCTGGATAGGGTGGTGGATATATTTTTTAATGTTTTGGTGGCCGTCTGGAATTAATGTAACCCGTTCATCCAGCACGCCCTCAGAGGCTAACCTCTGCCGGGTGTTTGCTAAAGCCTGCTCCTGGATATCAAAGGCATACACCTTACCCCCGGAGCCAACCAGTTTGGCCAGCAGCAGGGTGTCATGTCCGTTTCCCATGGTCCCGTCAACGGCACGATGGCCCGGTTGGAGAATCTCGGCGAGAAAATGGTGCCCCAGTTTGGCAGCCATAAACCAGTTAATCAAGACCGCTCTGCCACTCCTTTAATTTCTCCCTAAGCACCTCATAAAAACCGGTCTTTTGAATCTTCAGAAACCGGGCCTTTACCGGTGCTTTGTTCACCAGCACCCTGTCACCGGCCTTGAGGGGGAAACCATATTGGCCGTCCAGGTTCAACCAGACATCATCCACACAGGGCAATACCTGGATCTCCACTTCGCTGTCCGGGGAGATGACCAGAGGGCGGTTGGACAAGGAATGGGGGCTGATGGGCGTAATTAAGATAACATGGGCTTCCGGTGAGACAATGGGCCCCCCCGCCGAAAGGGAATAGGCGGTGGAACCTGTGGGGCTGGCGACAATCACCCCGTCGGCCGAAAACTCTCCCACAAATTCGCCGTTGACTTTAATGTTCAGGTGAGCCATTCGGAAAGAGGCTCCCTTTGATACCACAGCATCATTCAGGCATATGGAATGTTCAATGATCATATCGTCCCGTATCACCGCGGCCTGCAGCATCATTCGTTCTTCCACAATATAATTGCCGGCGATTAAGGCCTGCAGTTTTTCCCTGAGATCGGGAATATCAATCTCCGTTAAGAAGCCCAGGCGTCCCAGGTTGACCCCAAAGATCGGCGTACCGGTGGCGGCGGTTTGCCTGGCACAGTTCAGGAGGGTACCGTCCCCGCCCCAAACCATGATGCAGTCGCATTTTTCGGCTAACGTCCTGGTGGGCATTCCTTCTTCCTGGCGTCCTAACAACGCTGCACTCTCCTCGTTCAATAAAACCTTTATACCTTGCAAAGCCAGCCAGGCAAGCACCCTGCTCACGGGGTCCGATACATCACCTTTATTGCGGTTCACTACCAGGCCGATGGTGTTCAACTGAACGTTCCCCCTTTAACCAATATTAAAGTTACCAGTACCCCGGCACAAAATGAAATCATATAGGGTACCGGGTTTAAACCCTTGGCAGATGGGAACCGGATCTCAAACTCCATCTGATAAATTTTTTGACTGTCCATATCAAGCACCAGCACCCCGTCAGGACGATACACTAAAAAATATTCCAGCAACTGTCTTCGATTATCCGGTGAAGCGGGCCTTTGGGCAACTTCCCCGGTTTTTACATCAACCACGTAAACCTTTTTGTTCTTCTTCACAATCATGTCAGCCTGAATATGACTTTTATGCGGCTTGCCGTTGATTTTGGTCAGGATGGGAACCCTTTCCTGTACCGCCATGATTATATAGCCCTGGGATTCGAGGAACTTCCTCGCCGCCGCCTCGGCTCTGCCCGCCTTCAACACCCGGTGCCTGGCGGCATGGGACTGTACAAGTTTAATGATATTATAAAGTAAAATTGCGCCAATTATAATGCCTGCAATAAAAAGGTCGCTGGGGAGCATGGAAAAACCTCCCTTCGCTTTGGGGTAATGCTTTGGGGTCAGGCCGTCAGTCGTCAGCCGTCAGTCGTCAGCCGTCAGCTTTTGGATTTTAGTTTTTAGCCAAAAGCCAATAGTTAATGGCCAGCCCCCAAAGAAATACCTTGAAGCCAAAAAGTGCTGACGGCCATACCCTTACCCCAAAGACGAGTGCGCTTTTTGTACAACTTCACTGACCGCAGGTACAACTCCTGCCCTCTGTTGCCCTTTCAAGAAATAAAGCAGGTATTCGATATTTCCTTCGGGGCCGCGGACCGGGGAGAAATCCAGGCCGCCTGTTTGCCAGTCAAGGTTTTCCACTGCGGCCAGGATTTTGTTGATAACATCAATGTGCACTTCCGGTTCCCGGACGACGCCTTTTTTTCCGACCCGTTCCTTGCCGGCCTCAAACTGGGGTTTAATCAGGGCCACGCCTTCCGCCACCGGCTGTGTAAGATCATCCACCCGGGGCAGAACCAGAGATAAAGAAATAAAGGAAACATCAATGGTGGCAAAGGAGGGGCGTTCTGTTAAAACCCCGGGGTCTAAGTGCCGGATGTTCGTCCGTTCCAGGGAAACCACCCGGGGATCGGAGCGGAGTTTCCAGGCCAACTGGCCATAACCCACATCAACGGCATAGACCCGTTTGGCCCCCTTTTGCAATGCGCAGTCGGTAAAGCCCCCGGTGGAGGCCCCAATGTCAATGACAACCCTGTCTTTTAAATTAATGTTAAAGGCTTGGATGGCCTTGTCCAACTTTAGCCCGCCCCGGCTTACATAGGGGATGGGGTTGCCCTGCACCTGCACATTGGCATCTGGTTTCACCGGATGGCCGGGTTTGTCCGCCCGGACACCATCAACAAAAACAAGCCCGGCCATCACCGCGGCACGGGCCTTCTCCCGGCTGGGGAAAGTACCATTGTTTACAAGATGAATATCCAAGCGTTCTTTGGTAACAGCCAAGTGGGTAGCCTCCAGTGTTTGGTTGGAGTAGAACCATGCTTTGTTTTATTGCATAGTAATTCCAAAATGCGGGCCATCGGCCATCGGCCATCAGCCATCAGGTTTTTAGCTTTAAGGTATTACTTTGGGGTCTGGCCGTTAGCCCTTGGCAAGTGGTTTATTAGTATTAACCGAAAACGCAACCAAAAGCCAACAGCCTTTAGCCCCTGGCGCGAATGGCCTTTAGCTTACGGATCTTCTTTACATCGTTCCCCATGGCCAATACTGTTTCAACAATACCTTCGGCAGTCAGTCCGTAGTTTTTCCTGAGGATACCTTGTGATCCATGCTCCACGAATTCATCCGGGATGCCGATGCGCTTGACTTTAACATCGGTCAGTCCGGCGGCCTCAAACAGTTCCAGCACGGCACTGCCAAAGCCGCCCATGAGAACATGCTCTTCGATGGTGACTACATTTTTTATCCTGCGGGCGTAGCCCAGCATAAGCTTTTCATCCAGGGGCTTTACAAAGCGGGCGTTGATCACCGCTGCTTCAATGCCCTGGGCGCTAAGATCTTTGGCGGCTTTCATGGCTTCCTGCACCATATTGCCGACGGCGATCAGCAGGACATCGTTCCCTTCCCGCAGGACTTCACCTTTCCCAATGGGCAGCCGCTGCAACTCTCCATCCAGGGGCACCCCTTCGCCGTTGCCACGGGGGTATCTTATGGCCACAGGCCCATTATAGCAAACAGCGGTTTTCATCATATGCTGAAGTTCATTCTCGTCCTTGGGGGTCATCATAACCAGGTTCGGTATATTGCGCAAATAGGCGATGTCAAAAACCCCATGATGTGTGGGGCCGTCGTCGCCCACCAGACCACCCCTGTCAAGGGCAAAGGTTACCGGTAAATTTTGCATACATACATCGTGCAGCACCTGGTCGTAGGCACGCTGCAAAAAGGTTGAGTAGATGGCTGCCACCGGCCGGTAACCTGATATAGCCATGCCTGCGGCCATGGTAATGGCGTGCTGTTCGGCGATGCCCACATCAAAATAGCGGTGGGGAAATTCTTTCGAGAAACTGTTTAATCCTGTGCCGCCGGGCATGGCAGCGGTAATACCGATAATCATGTCATTCTCTTGGGCCAGCCTTACCAAGGTTTTACCGAAAATATCGGTATAGCTTGGCGCCCCGCCGACGGATTTTTTCACGGTTCCGGTGGAAACCTCAAAGGGCCCCACACCATGAAAGCAATCGGGATTTTCTTCCGCCGGCCGGTATCCTTTGCCCTTTTGTGTCAATACATGGACTAAAACCGGCCCGCTGACGGTTTTGGCCTGCTGGAGCATGGTCGTCATAGCCTTAATGTCATGACCGTCCACCGGGCCCAGGTAGGTAAAGCCCAGTTCCTCAAACAACATCCCGGGCACCACCAGGTATTTCAAACTGTCTTTAAACCGATCCACCACTTTTAAGAACTTGCTGCCGTGGGGCAGCTTTTGCAGCAATTCGGCAATCTCATCTTTACCCTTTGAATACTTGGGATCCGTTCTTAACCTGCTTAAATAACCGGATAAAGCCCCGACGTTGGGGGCAATGGACATTTCATTATCATTTAAGACTACAATGAGATTGGTTTTTAGGTGACCTGCATGATTCATGGCCTCAAAGGCCATACCGCCCGTTAAGGAGCCATCCCCGATGACGGCCGCCACCGCGTGTGTTTCCCCTTTTAAGTCTCTGGCCAGTGCCATGCCCAGGGCGGCAGAAATGGACGTGCTGCTGTGCCCGGTGGCAAAGGCATCATGAATACTTTCCTCCGGTTTAGGAAAACCGCTGATGCCGCCATACTGGCGCAGAGTGGCAAATTGGGATTGGCGTCCGGTTAGCAATTTGTGTACATAACTCTGGTGCCCCACATCCCAGATGATCCTATCCACCGCCGAGTTAAAAAGGGGAAACACACGCGGTGGCGG
>JAMCWI010000116.1 GCA_023481335.1 Bacillota bacterium
ATGCCGTAAAAATACCGGTTTTCGTAAAACTGACCGTCGAAGCTGTAGACCCAGTTAAGGTAGCCCGTAAGGTCCAGGAAAAAGGGGCCAGCGGGATTACCGCCATTAATCGCTTACCGGCCCTGGAAATCGACTTGAAAACCGGCCGCCCGATACTGCATAGCACGTTTGCCGGTGTCAACGGTCCCTGGATGCGTCCCATTATGCTCAAGTGGGTGGCCAAGATTGCCCGGGAGATTGACATTCCCATTTCTGCTACCAACGGCATTTGGAACTTTCAGGACGTGGTGAAGGCCATCATGGCGGGGGCTAGCACGGTACAAACCTGTACCGCCCTGATGTACAGCCCCCGGGGCTACAAAAAGATTGGCGATTTTATTCAGGGGCTGAAAAATTTCATGGTCAGCCAGGGTTATCAGAGTGTCAAGGAAATGCGCGGTATTACCCTAAACCAGATTCTTACCTGGGACAAGGTGGACAGGGAAAGCCGTGCTGTTTCCATAGTGGAAGAGGAAAAATGCAATGGGTGCCAGGAATGCCAGCACTGGTGCTTTTACGAGGCCATTTCATACTCATTGGTGGGCGGGAAGCAAAAGGCCTCCATTGAATCCAAGAAGTGCGATGGATGCGGCCTGTGTGCCTCTCTGTGCCCCAAGGGCGCCATTTTTATGGAAGGGCCGGTACCTATTTACCTTGGGGATTTTAACTAAAGGAATTTTAATGGCAAAAGTGGCCACATTGGGACTGCTAATTAACAATCCAGGAACCTAACCCACCCGCTTGCGATAAGCAGCTATTTTTACTTCTTTCAAGGAGGAATCAGGCCAAATGAAGCTAGTCTACTGGATAAAGGAGCTGGGTCAGGATGACTTAAACGAGGTTGGTAAGAAATGTGCAAATTTAGGAGAGATGACCAAAAAAGGTTTACCTGTCCCTCCTGGCTTTGCCATTTCCGTGGAGGCATACAGAAGGTTCATGTTGGAAACGGGCATTAATGAAGAAATACAACAAATCATTAGAAATGGTGGGGATGTTATTGGACGTATTGACCAGTTGGAATTAATGAGCAGAAAAATACGCTCAACTATAGAATCCCTTTCCATGCCGGATGATATTAAAGAAGAGATTTTGTCTTACTATCACGAGTTATCAAAGCAGGCGCGGAAAGAACATTTGAAGGTTGCCGTCCGTTCCAGTGGCGCCGTAAGTATGCCGGGTAGCTACGAAACTTATTTATACGTCCACGGCGATTATGACATTATTGAAAAAGTTATCAAGGTATGGAGCAGCACATTCAATGCCCGTTCCATAAACCACAGGCTAGAAAAGAAAATGAACCTGTTAGATACCCCCATCGGAGTTGCGGTGATCAAGATGGTAAACGCTTCCGCAGCAGGTGTGCTTTTTACAATCAATCCCCTCACCAGTGACCGCTCAAAAATGCTTGTGGAAGCCAACTACGGGTTAGGTGAAAGTGTGGTTTCCGGGCGGGTTGGCCCTGACCGGTACAAGATGAACAGGATCACTCAAACCGTGGAGGAAAAGGTTCTTGGCGCCAAGGAAGAGGAATGCGTTTATATCCCAGACAAGGGCGGAGTGGTGTTCCAACCCGTACCGGAAAACAGGCGCAATGGCTTTTGTCTGTCCGACCAAGACCTTATACAGCTATTGCAGTTGGGAAAGAAGGTTGAGGCATATTTTGGGGGTGTCCCTCAAGACATTGAATTCGCCTTTGACCGGGACCTGCAGTTAAAGGATAACCTTTTTATACTGCAGGCGCGTCCGGAACAGACACATGCAGCCAATAAAAAAAGTCGGAAGCCCTTAACCACCAGTGACGGCATGAACTATATTTCTAACTTTCTCTCAGAGGGCATTAAAATCGGCAAATAGTTTTAAACTTGAATCCGGTAAGTAACAGCCGTTTTTTCTTTCGAGGCGGCAGTTACCAGAAATAGGATATAATGTTAAGCATTGTAGGCCGTATGTATTTAGTTGAGACATCATAGCCAATGGCATTTTTAAAGGTTTCAAAGAGCCCGAAGTTGCCGCAACTGGTGACGCTGTTGTTATTAAAGGCAATTGGCAAATTGGTTTTGTCAGTAAATTTCCTTAACTTTGCCAAAGCAATTTGGTGTTTTCGTTCCATCGCACGAATTTGCTGGCGGCTGAGAGCTTCTAATTGATAATTGGTGAGTAACCGTGTTACCATACTCATGAGGACACCCTCCTTGGGTAGTGGTATGGTGTGGTTACTTTATCAATTACCCAAAACCGAGCGGTGTTCCTCTTTTTTTGTTAAATTTTTTGCATGATTTTTGGCGCATCAGCCCTTGTTTTTACTGGTTTTTTGGTTTATACTTACCGGATCTAAGTTAAATCTTGGTTAAGGTGATTTTTCTAAAATTTTTTAGGAGTGAAGACAATGCCGCAAAAATGTATTTTGGTGACGGTTAACCTTGACACCCGCGGTCCCGAATTTGCCTTTGTGAAGGAAGCCATTGAAAAACGGGGATTGAAGCCAATAATTATGGACTTTTCCATGGAAATGGAACCGCCATCTCCCGGTGGTGACATTACCTGTGAAGAGGTTGCAAAGGCCGGTGGGATGTCCATCGAAGAGGTGAGATACAACTACAACAAAGCCGACAGAAATAAAGTCACCGAAAATCAAATTACTGGCGGCCGAAAAATAGCACAACAACTTTTTAAAGAAGGAAAAATCCACGGCGCCTTTGGTGTGGGAGGCGGGACATCAACACTTATATCCACCAGTATTATGAAAATATTGCCCTTTGGTTTTCCAAAACTTATGGCTTCACCCATGGCTGCGCACCCAAGATATATAGATAAATATGTGGGCACCAAGGACATAACCATGCACCACACGGTGCTTGATATAGTTGGCTTAAACCCGCTGTTAAAAATGCAGATGATGAATGCCGTGGGTGCAATATGTGGGATGGTGGAAATGTCGGAAGGATGGGGTATAGATAAGAAAGAAATGCCTGTTGTGGCGGTGACTGGGTTTGGCAGTGCGGAAAGAGCGGTGGAGCATGCCATAGGCTTTTTGGAAAATTTAAATTACCAGCCAATTGTTTGCCATTCCCAGGGAGTTGGCGACAAGGCGATGGATGAAATGATCGCTGACGGCTTTTTTGACGGGGTGATCGACTTTGTTACCGGCGGTATTTCAGATGAGTTGTTTAACGGGAACTGTGCCGGGGGCCCAAACAGAATATTGGCGGCCTGCAGGGCTAAAGTACCGCAAGTTGTATGCCCTGGTGGTTTGGATAAAATCAGTTATGGCGGCCGCAGCGATCTACAGGAGAGATTCAGCAGCAGAAAAATGAAAATTACCGATTTCACACGGGTTCAGGTTAGGACATCGCCTGAGGAATGTGAACAAATCGCCCGGGTTGTGGCGGAAAGGCTTAATGAAGCGGTGGCCCCGACTATATTTCTGTACCCCCAAAAAGGCTGGTCGGCAATGAGTGAAGAGGGAATGCATTTATACTATCCCGAAGCACATGAAGCATTTTTGAGGGAGATTAAAGAGCACTTGAAAAAGGAAATCAAACTCGTGGAGGTGCCCCTGGCCCTTAACTCCAGGGAATTTGCCAGGAAAGCAGTAGAGATGTTCGATCAGCTGTATAAGAGTCTAGAAAAGTTGTGACAGAGTCTTTACGACTCCAAATGGGCTGTCAGAAACAAGCATGGCACGAAAGCGCCAGCGGGACGGAGCGAAGCGTATATGGACATGCGTGAGCATCCGGACCGGCGGGGCTGACAAAGCCAGGCGAAGTTTATCACAGCCATTCTAGATAAAAAAAATACAGTGGGTCAATAGAGGTTAAACACAGATTTTGCATACAGGTGTTATTTTGATTTGGCAGTTAAATTGTTTGTCGAGGAGGAAAAGGTATGAGCTTCACTAGTCTAAGGGATTTTATCGAACTTCTTAAAGAAGGAGGTGAAATGAAAAGTATTAAGGCAGAGGTCGATTGGAACCTGGAGTTAAGCCATATTGCCAAAAAGAATGAAGAAAAAGGCGGTCCCGCCCTGTTATTTGAAAATGTGAAAGGATATAAAACACCGGTTCTTACCAGTGTCTTTAGCAATACCAGGCGACTTGCCATGGCCTTTGGAATGCCGCCGAAATCCACTATTTTTGAGATGGCCAAGAAATGGATCGAGGTAACTGCCGGGGGCGGTATTCTCCCAAAAGCAGTACATGACGGCCCCATAATGGAGAACCAGAAAACGGGTGACGATATCGACCTTTTTGAATTACCCGTCCCGAAGTACTTTCCTAAAGACGGCGGCCGCTACTTTGGCACGGCGGTTTCACTGGTCACCAAGGATCCGGAAACGGGCTTTATCAATCTGGGCACTTACCGGATGGAGATATTGGATAAGAAAAGCCTGGGCGCATTGATCTTAAAAGGCAAAGACGCCGATGTCATCATGAAAAAATACCAGGCCCGTGGCCAGTTGATGCCTGCGGCGGCAGTAGTCGGTATGGATCCCCGTTTGTTTTTCCTCTCGGCGGCATCTTTGCCTTACGGTGTCAGTGAATATGATATTGCCGGCGCGCTCATGGGTAAGCCGGTAGAAGTTATAGAAAGTTCAGTTACCGGGCTACAAATCCCTGCTGATGCAGAAATTGTCGCAGAAGGCTTTATCGACCCCGATCCCAAGAATTACCGCGACGAGGGGCCCTTTGGCGAATACACCGGATATTACTCTAAAGGCCGCAAGCCCCAGCCGTGGCTGAATGTAAAGCGTGTTTTACACCGCCACCGCCCGATTTTCTGGGGTACTTCAGTGGGACGCCCGCCAACGGATAACGTAACGGTTCATTCGCTGACTAAGACGGCAGCCCTTTGGAGCCAGCTTAACGAAATGAAAGTCCCCGGGATCCAGTCCGTTTATTTTCCAGAATCAGCCGGGCGTTTTTGGGCGGTGGTTTCCGTAAAGCAGATGTACCCAGGACATGGGCGGCACGCCGGGTTGGCTGCGTTTTCTACTGTAGTCGGCAACTATGGAGTTAAGGGAGTTATTGTAGTCGACGACGACATTCGCGCCGATGACTGGGACAGAGTAATGTGGGCTCTATCGGTCAGGTACAACCCGGTCGAGGATACCGAAATCATTAAAAAAGGTCGATCCACAGCATTAGACCCTTCATTGCCGGCATCAAATCGACATATAACTTCGAGGATTTTAATGGATGCCACAATTCCCTACGAATGGGAGGATAAGCCCGAATTGGTTGACCTGGACAAAGACATAATGCATCGGGTTAACGAACGGTGGAGTGAGTTTGGCATCTAAGGACCTCACTGACGGAAAGCATGAGATTACAAGGTTACAAAAAATTTAAAATAGGAGGAAGGAATAATGGCAAAGGCATGGATGAGTCCTTTTGATGTGGAAACGCCAAAGGGATGCGAAGGCTGGAAAGAAATGTACCCCAGCTACTATTTGTTTGATGTGGCCCGCAAGGACTTTGACAGTGAGAAGACCTGGTTTTTTGACGCGTTACACCATCCCGAACCAATGGCGCCGTTTGACCTTATTCTTCCCGAGTGCTGGCAAATTGCCCTGTCACAATACAACAGCCGGATTTTCCCCACCCCGGCGGCCATGGGAATTGATCACCGGTTAATTAACGGGTATGTCTTTATCAGTGCCAACGTCCTGACCGATCCTCAACTGATCAAGCGCCGCCAGGAAATCTACACCGAACGGACTCGCTACTATTACGAAAACTGGGAAGTCCTGTACCGCATCTGGAAAAAGAAGATCATTGGCTTAATTGATGAACTGAAGAATATTCAAATCGGAAGCCTGCCGGAACTGGAAAGCGACGACATGGTCAAGAACGCGGAGGGGGTCTCCACTGGCTACAACCTTCTTTGCAGTTACAACCGCCTGATTGAAAACATGTTTAAAGCGTGGCAGTACCACTCGGAGTTCGCCAACATTGGCTACGCTTCTTACCTGGCGTTTATGAATTTCTGCAAAAACATTTTCCCGGAAATAGACGAACAGACCGCTGCCCGGATGATTTCCGCCATTGAACTAGACGTCCTGAAGCCCGATGAGGAATTGAGAAAGTTGGCTAAACTGGCCCTGCAGATAGGCCTGGCGGATACGGTAACCGATCTGGTTAACTCCGGTAAAAACCCGGAGCAGATTTTAAGTGAGTTGCGCCGGGATGATAAAGGCCTATTGTGGGTAGATAATTTTGAGAAGGCCCGGGATCCGTGGTTCTATTTCTCGGTTGGGATGGGCAATTTCTACCATAAACACCGTTCATGGAACGATTCTTTGAGCATCCCCCTGCGGACCATAGCCGATTACATTACCAAGGCCCAGGGGGGCGAATCCATTGACCGGCCGTTTGACGAGTTGTGCCAGCAGCGTGACGAAATCACCAGGGGTTACCGGGAACTTTTGGACAGTGTTGAAGATTTGGATATGTTCGATCAACTCTTAAAAACGGGCAGGGTTTCCTTTCCGTTCCTGGAAAATCACGTTTTTTACGTTGAGCACTGGCACCACACCATATTCTGGAACAAAGTCCGTGAAC
>JAMCWI010000133.1:0-6134 GCA_023481335.1 Bacillota bacterium
TACTGATCAAACCCCTTCCTTATGTCCAGGAGCATGCTCAGGCTGACGTGGTCCGGTACCCGCGGGTCCCCGATGGCCCCAAGGTAAATGGCGTCAAATTCTTTTAAGACGGTCATGGCGTCTAGCGGCATCATACAGTCGTGTTCCATGTAATAATCCGAACCCCACGGGAAAAAGGTAAAGTCCAGGAATGTCCCGGTTTTTTTGACTGCTTCCTTTAATACGGCCACACCCTGCCCGATTACCTCCGCCCCGACTCCGTCCCCCGGAATTGCGGCAATTTTATACTTCTTTTGGACCAAAAAAATCCCCCCTACAACTCGCGATAAAATACTGTAATTCTAACTGACTGAAGTCAGCGGGAACTTGCCCGCGCTTTTCCTCAGGGCTTTTACCACCGGAAGTTCCTCCCCGCTCAGGAAGCGGACCAGCCCGCCGCCGGCCGTGCAAATGTAGGAGAAGCGGTCGGCCAGTTGGTACTTGTTTACCGCGGATATGCTGTCCCCCCCGCCGATAACAGAAAATCCTTTGCTGAGCGCGATGGCGTTCCAGATCATTTTAGTGCCGTATTCAGACTCGGTTTTCTCGAAAATACCGAGAGGCCCGTTGATAAAAATAGTTTTCGCTTTTTCAATCCGGCTAAAATAATCTTTAACAGTTTCCTGTCCAACATCAACTAACAGGTGGTTGCACGGCAAATCTTCAACTTTTACTTCCGTTCTTCCGACATCTATATAGGCCAAATCTTTTGGAAGCACTACCCTGCTACCGAACCGGTCAAGTATTCCGGCGGCAACCTCAATGCAGCCGGAAAGGTTGTTCTTCAGTAAAAACTCCTCTGACGGCCTGCCTATCCGGGTCCCTCCCGCCTTCAGCATGATATTGGCCACCAGTCCCCCGGTCAGCACGCCGTCGGCCACGCCGTTTTCTAAAACGGTAGACATCATCATAAACGCATCCTGGATTTTGGCTCCCCCCAGGATGAATAAACAGGGCCTGTCAGGGTTTTGGACGATGCCGGTGAGGACGGAAAGTTCCTTTTCAAACAACCTGCCCATCGCCGAAGGCATTAATTCTTCAAAGCCGACCAGCGTCGGCTGGGACCTGTGAGCGGCGGCAAAGGCATCGCACACGTATAAGTCCGCCAGCGGGGCCAACTTTTGCACGACAACGGTTTTACTTTGGTCCACGGGAGAAAGGTTGAGCTTCGTTTCGAATAGGGTCATCTCCTCAGCCATGTAGCGGACATTTTCGAGAAGTAAAACCTCCCCGTCCTTTAACTGTCTGATCCTGTTACGGGCTGCCGGGCCGCAGATATCGTCGATAAACAAGACGGGGCGGCCGAGGAGGTTTTCCATAGTACCGGCGTGTTTTATCAGAGACGTAAAGTTCTTGTACTCCAGGTCCCCGCCCTGGTGGGCCATCAAGACCGTCCTTGCGCCCCTGCCGGATAGCTCGGCAATCGTGGGCAGGCAGTACTTGATCCTGGTGATGTCCTTCAGTTCACCGGTTTCCCGGTTGATCGGAGAGTTGATATCAACCCGGCACATGACTGTTTGACCCTTTACATCAAAATCATCCAGAGTGTTGACACCGAGTTTCATGTCTAGTTTCCCCGCGCTTTGAGACCAAGATATTTGTTAGTCAGGGACACGGCCTCTTCCCGCGCCGTTTGCATTTCCATGCAGGCCCTGATCGCGTCCACGCTTTCCGGAATGACCACGGCTTCCTGCGGAATGTTGATTGAAAACAGGATATTGTCGCCGCTGAAAGCCACGGTTTCTTCAAAGAGGGCTATTTCGTACATGTCGCCGCGGGGGTTGCCCAAATCGCGGGCATAGCGGAACATGGCGGCGTTTGAATCGAACCCGTCCTTGATTTTCACAACCCTTATCCTCGGGTGCTGACCAAAAATATGCAAGATTTCTTCCTTGCTGATTGACTTTTTCGGGGTTGCGACTACACTAATGATATGTCCGTGGGTGGTAGGGACGTGGACAAGCACACCCGTAGCATCGATGTGGGGCATGATCGTCATCAGGTCAACCGCCTGGTGATTCGGAACCGGTTCAACTAAAGCGACGTCGACCAGCCCCCGCTGAGTGTCGCCCGGGTCGGCGCAGCGGCGGATAATTGTGATGGCCACCCGCTCTACGCCAACCGCCCGGTCAAGGCAGTCCACCGCGCGGATAAGGCCGGTTGTATTGCAGGAGGTCAGCTTGAGGTAGTCCTTGCCCACGCCTTTTTCATAGTTGGCGTAACCGTGAAAGAACGTATCGGCAATATCGTTTTTTTCACCGCCCTGGAAGATAGCCTTTAATCCGCGTTCTTTATAGATCTCCTTGTTTTTCCGCCCGATTCCGGCGCTCGTGGCGTCCAGCACCACATTTACCTGCCCCAGGAGGTCATCCACCGTTCCCGCTACCGGGATTCCGGCATCCTCCAGCTTGCAGATATTGTCCGGAACGGCACAAAAGAGCTTGAAAGGCATACCTTTTTCAGCCAGCGCCCGTAAGGCTAAAGTAGGCGCTACATCCACAACACCGATGAGTTCCATATCTCCCTGGCAGGCTACACCGTCAGCCAGGCGCTGGCCAATCACCCCGTAACCCATGACTCCAACTTTGACCTTAGCCAATTCTCTCTCCCCTTTTGAAAATATTTCTTTTTACATGACGCGACAAAACGCTAAAAACTACTCTACACTGTGGGAAGCACTTTTCATGCCATACCTGATAGGCGCTTAATTGACGGCACTTGTGCTTGTTTTGACAAATCAAAGTCTTATATTGCTGCCTGGAACTGATTCAAAAATGCATCAAGGCGATTACTGTCTGGTTCAGTTAATTCTTTTTTGATGGTTTAAACGGCTGGGTGCCACCTTTTTTTACCGCGGCACAACCCGCGACTGTTTATGAATCGCCTTTTCTTACTGTGAAGCGGCCCGAAAATTGCAATACTTACCAGGAAAACAAACTAGAGCCGACAGTAATTCAAGGAAATTATTGCTTGGAGGAACGGGGAGTCTTTGCAGAGAATCAGAATTTTTTAGCAGAATTTTTAAGCATCAAAATGACTGGGGGAACGGAAAGTTTGAAAGCGGGAGAAATCATGTCAAGGAAATTTGCCAGTATTAATCCGGAAGACAGCTTAAAAACCGTGATTGATTTGTTTTCGAATCAAAATGCAGTTTGCCTTCCCGTTATTTCCGGCGTTGAACTGGTCGGTGTAATTACATTGAAAGAAATTTTTAAATATTTATCCGGCGGTCACAGCCAGGACGTGCCTGTTACCCGGTTTATCGATAAAAACCCGTTGTTGGTCCAGGAAGACTCCATTATAGACCCCGTTATTAAATTTTTTAATAATCTAATAATCGTTATTAACCAAAAAAATGAAGTTGTTGGTTTAATCGGACAGGAAGAATTAATAAGGTATTTTAATAATCAACTGGCAAAAAACAGGGCTTTGGTTAAAGAATTGAACGCTATCATTGATTCGTCTTATGATGGGATTTACATCGCGGATGCCAGGGGAAACACCGTGCGGATTAACAAGGCATACGAAAGAATAACCGGTTTTAAAGAAACTGATTTAATAGGGGAGAACCTCCGTACGCTCGTAAAAAAAGGTTATTTTTCAAGTTCCACTACATTGAAGGTGATGGAAAGCAAAAAAACTGTTACCATCGTCCAGCGGCTGAAGAACGGCAAAAAAATATTGTGTACGGGGAACCCGATTTTTAACGAAGATGCGCGCCTTGATAAGGTTATTACCAACGTCAGGGATATAACTGAATTGGAAGAGCTAAAAAAACAACTGGACCGGGCCGAAGAATTAAAAGACCGCTACCTGTCCAAAGCCATCCGCCTGCAGCAGAAGCAATTGCAGCTTGACGACATTATCGCGGAAAGCGAAACCATGCAAAAAATTTTAGACCAGTGCATTAAGGTTGCCGAATTTGACTCAAGTGTTTTAATTCTCGGTGAATCGGGCGTTGGAAAAGAGGTCGTAGCCAAAATAATTCATAAAAGCAGCAAAAGAAGAGACGGCCCATTTATGAAAATCAACTGCGGCGCTATACCTGAAAACTTATTAGAGTCGGAATTATTCGGATACGAGGGAGGCGCCTTTACCGGAGCAAACAAAAACGGTAAACCGGGACTGTTTGAGCTGTCGGGCGGCGGCACACTTTTACTTGACGAAATAGGCGAGCTTCCTTTTCAGTTGCAGGTGTCTCTCTTGAGGGTAATCCAGGAAAGAGAGTTTATCCGGATAGGCGGGACAAGGCCTGTTAACACTAACGTGAGGCTCTTGTTTGCCACCAATAAAAATCTGGAGGAATTGGTGGAACGCGGGCAATTTCGGGAGGATTTATTTTACCGGATCAATGTTATACCTATAATAATACCTCCCTTGCGGGAAAGGATCGCTGATATCATGCCGCTTACCGAATATTTTTTGAATAAAATTCAACACCGTTACGGGGTAAAGAAAAAGATATCAGAAGAAGCCATGGAAATGCTGTTGAGGAATAACTGGCCGGGCAATGTCAGAGAACTAGAAAACGTTATAGAAAGAATAACGGTTTTAACGCAGGATTATATTATCAGGCCGGAACACCTGCCTGATAATATAAGGGTGTCGCTCAGGGGAAAAAGCGTGGCGCCTGCTCCGGGACGGCGCTCAAATATGGTAATTACCGATATTATTCCTTTAAAGGACGCTGTTGAAGCCCTCGAGAATCAACTTATTCAACAAGCCCTGGCGATATACGGTTCTACCAGGAAAGCCGCAAACGTGTTAAAGATCAGCCAGGCTTCAATTGTCCGAAAGACAAAAAAAATAAAAAATAATAAGTAAATTGGCGGGAAGTAAACAATTTCTTTGTTCGGTTTTGCTGTAAAAAAACAAAAGGCGGTTGCCCGCCTTATTTTCACGTTCCTCTTATTTCATGGAATTTAGTTCGTTTCTCCCCTGTTGAATCTGGGTTACTATTTTACCAAGGCTCTCTTCCATATTCTTCAGAATATCGTCGGCGTAGGAGCGTGCGCCATCGCGTATTTCCCGCCCGACAGCTTCCGCTTTTTTAACAATCTCTTCTGCCACCACTTTGGCCTGCCGCACCACTTCACTGTCATCAGCTTTAATTTCCACCTGCCGCTTGGCGTCTTCCAGGATGCGCACGGCCTCCCGCTGGGAGTCGGACAGTACCTTTTCCCGCTCCTGGATGATCCACTTGGACTGCCGAATTTCTTCCGGAATAGTCGTCCTGATCCGGTCTAACAGGTCCAGCACGCGCTCCTCGTCAACCAGTATTTTCCTTGTCATGGGAATCTTGCTGCTGTTCTCAATAACCTCTTCCAGCTCATTCAAGGCACTCAGGAGATCCACTCTTATCAATCCCTCCTTGCCCTACCGGCAGGTTCTATTAAATTTTTCTTTTAATTTACCCTCCACCAGCGGGGGCACCAGGCTTCGCACCTCACCGCCGTAAGAAGCAACCTCTTTGACAGTGCTGGAACTGATAAACGAAAATTCTGCCTTGGTCATCAAAAACACC
Source organism: Bacillota bacterium (assembly GCA_023481335.1). GTDB lineage: Bacteria > Bacillota > Desulfotomaculia > Desulfotomaculales > Desulfotomaculaceae > JAMCWI01. Next base: position 5,564 of record JAMCWI010000133.1, read on the forward strand.
GTCTCGACATCACAGGCGAGATTTTTGTTTGTGAGGGCCATCCGAAATTCATTTTCAAAGTCGGAAATAACCCGCAAACCGCGCACTATCGCACCGGCTTTCTGACTTAAAGCGTAATTAACCGTGAGGCCGTCGAAAGAGTGCACTATTACGTTTTTGTACTCGGAAACGACTTCCTCGATCATTTTTACCCTTTCTTCAGTTGAGAATAAAGAGCTTTTAAGCGGATTCTGGGCTACCGCAACGATCACTTCGTCGAAAATCAGTGAGGCCCTGCCGATAATATCCAGATGCCCGAAAGTTATCGGGTCAAAACTTCCCGGGCAAATCGCCCTTCGCAAATTATTTCCCTCCTGAAAAGACAGTTATAGTGTTCTAAAAAAAGCGAGCATGGTATCACCATACTTTTCCTGCCTGACCATCTTCAACCCTGCCTGATCATCAGGCAGGTCTCTTTTTGCTCCGCATTCTACCACCACTATGCCGCCCGCCTTCAAAACACTTTCATTTACGATACCGGCAAGAGCCTCTTCGATATCTTCGTGACGGTACGGCGGGTGGCATAGTGGTG
>JAMCWI010000133.1:6144-6506 GCA_023481335.1 Bacillota bacterium
TAGGGAAATAATTTTAAACCTTCGGCTCCCAGGAGCTTTAAACCCTCTTTAACCGGACGCCGGATGATCCTGGATCTGCCCAGGAACCCGGTTATTTTAAGGTTTTCCACGATCAGCCTGGTGTTTTGGTGCTCTTGTTCCACAAAAACTGCCGAGGCCGCCCCTCTGCTGAGGGCCTCAATACCAATGTTTCCCGTCCCGGCGTACAGGTCAAGGAAGCTGCTCTGCGGTACCCGGTCGCCTAAAATATTATAAAGAGCTTCCTTCACCCGGTCGGCAGTCGGGCGAACAGTCATGTCCCCGGGCGTTTTCAGCCGTCTTTTTTTAGCTGATCCGGCTATGACACGCAAAGGAAAATCGCC
>JAMCWI010000107.1 GCA_023481335.1 Bacillota bacterium
AACATTAAAGATCTTAAAACTAACCAATTAAGGCTTGAAACAAAAGTCGAGAATGATGTGGTAGAGCAGCTCAGAGGCTTATGGGAGGACCGGCAGGTACACCTAGGCTATTATAATGAGATAAATGGAAGCCAGATAAGAATAGAAGGAAAACTTGAATAACTACGATTAGAGAACACCTCGCAGAATATGAGGCTAAAGGAATGTGAGCTGGAGTTGAGAAGGATAAAAGCATCTCGGTAAAATGGCGAAATAGAATTTGCTAACTAAAAGTAAGTGTAACCAACGTATCCATGAATGATCCCACTGCAAAAAGTGTCATTTTGCGATTTTAGACGCTACATATAGAGATCTAATTTAGTCCATCGCACTATATGTAGCCTGAAAAAACGAAAATAGGGGTTTCTGCAGCAGAATCATGAATACTTTGGTGTAGATTTAAACCATGAATAATCCAATTACACAAAACTTTGGACACTCCCCATGTGCCTTCCGCCACTAGACTCCCCCCAAATAAAAAAAACCCCCAGGACTCATCCTGGGTGGTCAATAATTACTGATTTACAACCACCTGTTCGGTTTCTGGCGGCTCCAGCATATACTGGTCGAACCAATGATAAAGCTGCTCGGAAAGTTGAAATTTAAGTTTGTTCTTTAAATCCTGCTCCATGTTCCCCAGCAGGCCCCCAATTTGATTTTGGATCAATTCCTTGGCATCACGGTAGTAACTGTCGGTATCGACGCCGACGGAACGGGAAATCTTTTTGGCCAGTGAACAATTGGCCTGGGAAACAAAGGGCTTGGGTATAAAGGAAGGAGCCAGTTTAGATAAATTTTTGGTTGTTAGCTGGCAAACGGTCTTATCAACATGTTGGGAAAGTTTAAGAGTCATTTTTTGCTCGTTAACTTCTTCGTTGACCGGCTCCAAAGAGGGGAGCCGCAAATTGCTGAATTTAATGGTTGGCAGCCATTTGTTCTGCAGGGCAATAACATCTTGATTAATATGATCCTCAATATCCTTTACCAGCTGAGCCATTTCCGTTTCATTTATGAAAGCGGCAGCAAAACTCCGGTAAAAATTATTTTTCTTATCCCTAAGAACCTTGTCCACAAAAAGTGGAGTACTTTTCTTCAAGGTTTTGAAATAAAGGTTAACTGACCAGTCAATGGAACGGTGGCAGGCTTCTACAATGCTGTTCAGGGTTTGTTCACTTTGATATTCATTGGTATCTGTAAAAGAGCCGTGATGAATCATATGGTGAGAGCCCTGCAGAACAAATTTTTCGTCAAGATAAAACCAGCGTATCCATAAATTAGCTTTCTGGCCCCGTGCTTTCTTTGTCCAGTTATATTTTACAATGGTTTTATTAATTACGTATTAAGATTGGGTTAATCTAAAAATGTATTTTGCTACATATAAAAAGATACCTGACTCTCCAAGAGAGCCGGTATCTTAGCTGATTCTCCGTATGGGTTCATCTTTTCCGTATTTCATCAAGCGGGCTGAGTTAATTACCACTGCCAGGGTGCTGGCGTTGTGCAGCAGCGCCGAGGTGAAGGGGGAGATGATTTTCATGGTTCCCAGCATAATGCCCAGGATGTTGGCGCCAATGGCAAAGGCAAAGTTCTGATGAATGACCTGCATGGTTTTTTGACTTAGCTGTACCAGTTGGGCCACCTTCACGGGGTCATCACCCGCCAGAACCACATCAGCGGATTCCACCGCCACATCTGTTCCCTTAACCCCCATGGCTATACCGATATCCGCGGCTGCCAAGGCCGGGGAATCGTTGATCCCTTCGCCCACCATCGCCACGATTTTCCCTTTTCTCTGTTTCTCCTGAACAATCTTTACCTTGTCCTCCGGCAGCATGTTGGACCAAATATCCCGCAGGCCCAGCCCGGAACCTACTGCCATGGCGCAGTCCCGGTTGTCGCCGCTGACCAGGCCGATTTCCTCAATGCCGGTGGTTCTCAATTCATTGATGGCTTGCTGGCTTTGCTTGCGGAGGGCATCCCGCACACCGATTAGACCAATCACCTTGGAAAACTTTGCAATATAAATGATGGATTCGCCCCGGGCACTCATTTCGTTTGCAAAATGATGGGCGTGGCCGTAGTCAACCTGTTCTTCCTGCATTAAGCGGTCATTGCCGATTAGAACGGGTTCATTATTTACCACGACTTTTAAACCCTTGCCAATGAAGATTTCTTTGTCCTGGTAAACCGGTATTTCCTCGTTGCTTTCCCGAGCCTTATTGATTACGGCTAAAGCCAGGGGGTGATTGGTGTGCATTTCACCGGCGGCGGCCAGGGCCAGAATTTGTTCCGGCTTATAGTTTTGATCCAGGGATACATAGGTGCTCACCTCGGGACAGCCTTCTGTAAGGGTCCCGGTTTTATCAAAGAGTACAGCATCCACCCGGCCTGCTGCCTCCAGGTAACAGCCCCCCTTAATCAAGATGCCGCGGCTGGCGGCATTGCCCATGGCCGCACTGATGGCGGTGGGGGTGGCAAGACCGGCAGCGCATGGGCAGGCCACAATCAGAATGGTCATGGTCCTATGGATGTCCCTGGTCAGCAAGAACACCAAGATAGCCAACAGGAAGGAGATAGGGACAATTTTGACAGAATAGGAATCCGCCAGGTTCTGGATCGGCGCTCTCTTGCCGGCGGCTTCTTCCACCAAGTGAACAATACGGGCCAAGGCGGTGTTGTCGCCCACCTTTTCGGAGTAAATATGGATACTTCCCTGCTCCACCACGGTGCCGGCGTAAACGTGATCACCGGCTTGTTTATAAACCGCGAAGGATTCGCCGGTGATAGGTGCCTGGTTGACGGCGGCTGTGCCAACGGTAACGGTGCCGTCCACCGGAATTTTTCCCCCGGCGTGAACCACTACGGTATCCCCGGCCTTCAGACTTTCCACCGGAACCGATACCTGTGTACCGTCCACCAGCAACCAGGCCTGCTCGTTCTTACTATTCAGCAATTCACCAATGGCCCGGCGGGAACGGTCCAGCGTCAGGGCTTGCAGCAGTTCGCTAAGATTCACCAGCCAAACAACCACCAGGGCGGTAAGCCCTTCACCCATTAACAGGGCTACCAGGGTTGCAGCACTGATCAGCAAATCGTTGTTCAGTCTTTTTTCCTTAAGCAGCCCCGCAATGCCGCTGCGCAGGATGGGGTAAGCGGACAGCAGCGTGGTTACCGAGCAAAGATTTAGTATCTTTCCCCCGTGGCTGGCCGGTGTTTTAGCCAGAAAGTGTTTTACGCCAAGGCCCAACAGCACAAGTCCGCCCACGGTCACCTGGGCAATTTGCAAGGGGATGGGCAGTTCTTCCGGTTCTTTATAGGCGGTCATGATGTTTGATTCCTTGCAAAAGGGTACCGGCGCATCATAGGCGGCGGCCGCTTCTGACACCTCCCCGGTTCTTTGAAGCAAATAGGTGCTGATTTGCAATGATAATGATTTTACAGAAGCTTTATCCGCATGATAATAGATTACGATACTTCCGGCAGCAGAAGAGACATCAATGATTCTGCATGCCGGCAGATTCTCCAGAAACCACTGCAGACCTTTGGCCAGACATTTGTTTTTCCTTAATAAAGGGATGTAGAAACGTACCCTTCCCGGCAAAGCATGCTTGATAAAGATATGAGCCATATTCTTCCTCCCCGTAGCGCATTAAACATATCTTTACAAAATTTCTTTTTGCTTATGCATTTCTGTTGGATAAAGATTAAAACCGGGGCAAACGGAGTAAACTAGCTTTTATATTCGGAAAGGGGGTGAAGAATGACAACCTTAATGACAGATAAGGCTGCGGTTCAATTGGTGCATAGGCTTCCCGGGCGGGTTCGGTTATGGATAGCCGGTTTAAAGGGGAATCAATCCCTGGCAGATGAGATCTCCGGGAGTCTGAGTCAGCTGAAGGGGGTTTACAGTGTTCAGGCCAGTCCGTTGACCGGCCGAGTGCTGGTGGTTTTTGATGAAGAAAGTATAAAGCTGCGGCAAATTCTGCCGGCAATGAAAAAATATTTCCCTATAAACCGTGAAGTGAATAAGCCCCTATCTGGCAAAAGACCGGTGGAACCCGAGGATTTGCCCATTAAGAAACAGCTGTTTAACGTGGTCCTGGGGGGCGGCGTTTTAGCCTATCTGGGGCTGAAGCATTTCCTGGTGGGTCGCACACCCCTGGCCAAGGACCCCCATATTTTCAATCTGGCGGCGGCAACTACCATCATCTCAGGCTACCCGGTGCTGCGCAGCGGTTTTCAAGGTTTGATGCGGGGCCGAATCAATTACGACCTCACCATGAGTGCTCTGGCCATCGGAACCACATTAGCCAGGGAGAGTATTCCGGGACTGACGGTGATGTGGTTGACCAACCTTGCCTCATTGGCACAATCGCTGGTGCTGAAACGCTACCTGCAGGCTTTGCCTGCCATACCGGGGAACAGTGAGCAGGGGCAAGCCAAGGAAGAAAAAACAGCTTCTGAATGGAATGATGCCGGCCAAGTATATGGACGAAAGGTAATATTGCCCATAATGGGATTGGCTGCCCTGACGGGGTTCACCGGAGGGGCAGGTGGCTTTGGCAGGGCCCTGGCTATGCTGCTGGCTGCCAACCCCTCCCCTGCGGGACTGGCGGCGCCCACTGCTGCGGCGGCAGCCATGGCCGGAGCAGGGAAAAAGGGAATCTTGTTCAGGGATGCCCGAGCCTTGGAGAAATTAGCAAAGGCTGATACGGTAATCTTTGACGGAACCGGTTCATTGCCCGAAGCGGTCTGCGATGTGGGGGATATCCTCCCCCTGCCGGGAATCAGCAAGCCAAAATTACTGGGCATGGCTGCGGCTGCGGCCCACCGTTCCGGCAGCCCCTTTGGTTCCACATTAAAGAAAGCTTTGGCTGCTCGGGGGTATAGCCTGCATGCCCCGGATCTCAAAGGGCTTCAAGAGGCATCGATACTGATGGGGGATGAAGATGTCCTCAGTGCTGCAGGCATCGATACCAAGTGGGGCGTTTTTAAAGCAAAGCGGCTTAAACATCTGCAGCAGTTCCCCGTTTATGTTGCCATGAACGGCCAGCTGGCCGGTTTAATCGGCATCCGGCAGGCTAATACAGGGGATCTGCGCCGTTTGGTCAACGGCCTGCTGGGCTTGAGTATCCAGCGTATCGGACTGATGGCGGAAGGACCAAGCAGTGCTGTTGAGCAGACTGCAAAGGACCTGGGGGTTCATCATACCTGGTCAGGCCTTACGACGGAAGAAAAAGTTCACCTGTTAAGGCAGCTTAAGGGGCGGGGACAAAATGTTGCCGTCATCCTTAAGGAAGCCGGTGAAATTTCCGTGCTGCGAGAGGCGGATGTAACCGTCTGTACCACCGAAGGCCTGAGAAATTACCCTGTGGATGTGGTTATTTCCCATGCCTCGCTGCAAACGGATGCCTTTCGCATGTCCCAAAGAGGGAAGCAAAGAGCAAAACAAAATTTAGCGTTGGTTCAAGGGGGCAATGCACTGGGGTTGGCCATGGCTTCCACCGGCAGGTTATCGCCCATGGCAGCCAAGGTATACGGTGACCTGATATCGCTGGCAGTTTGCAGCAATGCTTTCCGGCTGCTTTCCTACAAGGCTCCGGCAATGAAGCAACCTCCCCGGACCTTACCAATGGTAAAGCAGGAGATCGCTGCCGCGCTGGAGGAAGCTGTGAACCCGGCAAGTTCCTGTCAATGGAACGGGAACCACCCGGCAAAATGCAGCAGCTGGCACAGTATGACAGCAGCCGAAGTATTGCGGCGATTGGGCACCGACCTGGACAAGGGATTGGCATCCGAGGAAGTGCTGAGGAGAATGAACTTTTTTGGCCCCAACAAGATGGCAGAGGAGAAACCCCGACCCTTTATGGCCCGGATTTGGGAGCAGCTCAAGGACTTTCTGGTGAAAACCTTAATGGCATCTGCGGTGGTTTGTGCCATTCTCGGGGAGTTTGGGGATGCCTTGGCCATTACGGCTATTTTGGTCCTAAATGCCCTTCTGGGTGCCATGCAGGAACAAAAAGCCGAAGGTGCTTTACAGGCACTGGGGAAAATGACTGCACCTGCCGCCCGGGTACGGAGGGGCGGCAAGGTGGAGCGTATTCCTGCCGCCGACTTGGTCCCGGGAGATGTTGTGTTGTTGGAGCAGGGGGACGGCATACCGGCGGATTTACGGCTGCTGGAAACCCACAGCCTGGAAATTGAAGAGTCTGCCCTCACCGGGGAACCCTACCCGGTTGCCAAACACGCCGGTCAAATTACCGATTGTGTGCCCCTTTTAGATTGCGAAAACCTGGCCTTTATGGGAACCAATGTGACCCGGGGCAGAGCGGTAGGGGTTGTAACAGGTACCGGTATGTTTACCGAAATTGGCAATATTGCGGGATTGCTGAACAAAAACCACCAGCACTC
>JAMCWI010000047.1 GCA_023481335.1 Bacillota bacterium
CTCAAACGTTCATACTCCGCATTTGACAAGATAACCAGATCCCCTGTACCATTTTTGGTGATAAACACCGGCTCATTGTATTTATTACAAAACTCAGAGATTTCATTGTATTTATTGCGCAAGTCTGAACTTGGCCTGATAGTTGCCATAACAGCACCTCCACTCGGTTTGTACTCATATTTTATCAAAATATTGATACGTTGTCAAAATGAATACCTGTGCAAGTTTTAAACCCGTGTCGCACTCGTATTCAAAAGGTGCTAGAATATAAAAATTGGCAGAAATCATCCTTACCCATGCGGAAGCGCAAAATATTGTTGTCAATAACCCCGTCCCCTTGTCACCCGAGGTAAGTCAATCAAGGAATAAATTCCTTGATTTTTGTATATGCTAAATAAAAATGGATTTGATTCCGCTTTCGTTTGACTTGCCGTAGTTTCAGGAATAAAATGTCTATATATGATATGGGGGTGAAATAGATGCGGAGAATCCACCGTAAGGCATATTTGGATTGGCTGATACGCCATAAGGACAAACAGCTCATCAAAGTAGTGTCCGGCGTCCGCCGGTGCGGGAAATCGACCCTCTTTGAAATTTACCGTGAGCATCTGCTGCAAAACGGCGTTGAGGAGCGGCAAATTACGTTTCTGAATTTTGAAGATGTGGAAAATGAAGATTTCACGGAATACCGCGCACTGTATGAGCATATCAAGGCACGGCTGCTGGATGACCGGATGAACTACATCTTTTTAGATGAGGTACAGCATGTTGAGCAGTTTGAAAAGGCCGTGAACAGCCTGTTCCGGAAAGAAAACTGCGATGTGTACATTACAGGCTCCAATGCTTATTTTATGTCGGGAGAGCTGGCGACACGGCTTTCCGGACGGTATGTGGAACTGAAAATGCTTCCGCTGTCCTTTGCGGAATTCTGCTCGGGTTTGCCGGAAGGCGAGAGGGAAATGTCCAAGAATGAAAATTTTAATCAGTATTTGGAGCTCAGTTCCTTTCCCTATGTCCTGCGTTACCGTTACGGGCCTAAAGAAGCGCGGGAATACCTTCGGGACATTTACAACACGGTGCTTCTTAAGGATGTTGTGGCAAGGCTTCGGGTTTCTGATGTCAATATGCTGGAAAACGTCACGAAATTTCTGCTCCACAATATCGGCAACCGTGTTTCTCCCAGCAAGATTGCGGGCACATTAAAATCCCAGGGAAAAGGCGTTGACCAAAAAACGGTTAATAGGTATATCCGGGGACTGACCGACAGCCTCATGGTTTATGAGGCAGTCCGATACAATATTAAAGGCAAGCAATTCCTTACCCAACAAAACAAATACTATGCGGTGGATGTTGCTCTTCGCAATATTCTCGTACGGGGAAAAGACAGCGATATCGGCCATATCCTGGAGAATGTCGTTTATCTGGAATTGCTGCGGCGTGGATATGAGGTGTCCGTGGGACAGCTTGACGATGGCAGCGAGGTGGATTTTGTCGCCGTCAGCTCAAGCAATACGGTATATTATCAGGTATCCGCGTCAACACTGGCGGAGGACACCTTGAAACGGGAGTTGGCTCCCTTCCGCAAGATTTCTGATAACTATCCCAAATACCTGCTGACTCTTGATGAGGTGTTTGGTAATGCCGACTACGAAGGCATTCAGAAGAAAAATGTTCTTGACTGGCTGCTGGAAGAGACAGAATAGAGTCAAAAAAACAGGTCGTATTTATCCGGGTGCTGTGTAATGCAGCGTCCGTTTTCTTGCTCAAACAAAGAAAAAAAGCCTTTGTACCTGCTTGCTTTGAACTGCTCGAAATTTTCGAGCAGTTGCTTTTTGTAGCAATTCCGGGGCGGTCTTTATTGATCTCGGCGATACTTGCCGGGCTGTTAAGGAGAGTAGAAAGATGCAGTCAAAAATAAAAAGGGATTTGTCAGCAGCAACTGACAACTCCCCCCGAAACAATGGGCTTCCCATTCCAAAGTAAGACCCATTGACACTTGGCTGGCGGAGAGTTAGGGATTCGAACCCTAGAGACCGCTCATCACAGTCTACTCGATTTCGAGTCGAGCGCCTTCGACCAGCTCGGCCAACTCTCCGAATATTATTGTTTTCTTAGTTCCCGGAAAAACTTTTGCATGATTTCCCGGCATTCATCTTCCAGGATACCGGAGATTACTTCCACCTGGTGGTTAAACCGGGGTTGGTGAACGATGTCCAGGATGGTGTCTATGGAGCCGGACTTGGCGTTGGGTGCGCCGTAGACCAAGCGTTTGACCCGGAATTGGACGATGGCGCCGGCGCACATGGCGCAGGGTTCCACCGTTACATAAAGGGTGGCGTTGTTAAGCCGCCAGTCCTTGAGATGCTGGGCCGCTTGCCGCATGGCCAGGATCTCGGCATGGGCGGAGGCATCGTAGAGGCTTTCACGCAAATCGTAACCCCGGCCTACGATTTGGTTGTCAACCACCACCACAGCCCCGATGGGCACTTCACCTTTTTCCGCTGCCCGTCGGGCTTCTAGCAATGCTTCGCGCATGTAGGAAGCATGAGACAATGGAAAAACCCCTCATTAGAAAAGCTTTACTTTCACCAGGGGCGAAAGCCTTAGCTTTATTATAGCAATCCTAAACTATGCAGATTATAAATGGTGCGCCCGGGAGGACTCGAACCACCGGCACGCGGTTTAGGAAACCGCTGCTCTATCCACCTGAGCTACGGGCGCATATAAAGAAGTTGTTAGCTCCAAATTTTCACTTAGAACTAACAACGCTTTTGCAGTGGCGTGCCCGAAGGGACTCGAACCCCTAACCTTCTGATCCGTAGTCAGATGCTCTATCCATTGAGCCACGGGCACGTATTAAGAACAAAACAAATATTAACACAGCTTTAGTGCATTGTCAAGTGTATGAAATGGCGTGCCCGAAGGGACTCGAACCCCTAACCTCCTGATCCGTAGTCAGGTGCTCTATCCATTGAGCCACGGGCACGTATGTTTTTTACTTAACATATACTATAGAAAAAACCTGTAATCGGGGGATGTGTCCCCTGCCGCAAAATTTATTATATAACAAGGTGAAAAGAAAAATCAACTGTAATTATATGGTGCCAGAATGTTTTGCCCAGGTTTATTTACTTTTCCTTGAGGGGTGTTGTTTATGTTAAATGAAAAACAATTAGATACTTTACTTAAGTCTGTGTCCGTACTGGGCCTGTTAATCTTTCTCTGCTTCATCTTCTCTACCATCAGCAATTTGCCCGTTTATCAAGTGAATGCTATACTGGATCACCACGGGGCCATGTCTGAAAGCGTTTTACAGTTGATTAAATCCTTCAGTGATTCTATGCTAAAGATGTTTCTCAGCGTGGTTGCATTTGCGGCCATTGTAGTGGTTATTGTTTTCCGGTCAAATTTTCAACTCAATTTAAATAAGGATCAAGTACAAATTGATGTGGGTCTGCAGGAAAAAGATTTTACCCCGGGATCGGGCGGCATGAAAAAGGTTGTGGATGAACAAGGCAACATCCGATTGTTTGACTCCGAGGTGTATCGCCAGTTAACAGAAGACTATATTATCTCGGAAGTCAAGGAGGACGGCAGGCCTGCCGGTTATGTTACGATGGAATCCTATTTAAAGGGATTTAAAGGTCTTTGTCCGGCAGGAGACTGTCAAACCCACAATTTAATCAGCCAGGATATAAAGAAGAACCATATTTATGCGGGAGATAAGTATGTGCAACTGGGCGAAAATATTGTATCGGTTGCGGAAAAAATGATAAGTCAAAATCTATCTGCTTTACCGGTGGTGGATCAAGAGGGTATCATGAAAGGTTCTATCAATTATCTTCAGGTATTGAGTTTATTGAGCAAAAAGGCAGCAAAGACAAAAAACCGCTAGCTTTGTGCTAACGGTTTTTTCTATAGTGGCGGAGAGCGAGGGATTCGAACCCTCGATACAGGTTTACCCCGTATACTCGCTTAGCAGGCGAGCGCCTTCAGCCAACTCGGCCAGCTCTCCGTATTTCTATCTTAACTTGGCGGAGGGAGTGGGATTCGAACCCACGGAACCCGCAAGAGTTCAACGGTTTTCAAGACCGCCTCCTTAAACCGCTCGGACATCCCTCCGAACCGGAGGAGCAACCTCCGAAACAGCTCGTTACCCCAAGCAAGATAGAGTATAACACAGGCAAAAGTTGTTGTCAATTTGATTGTTAAGAGTTATTAATGGTTTTACAGGGTAATCCTTTCCATGCCGCCCATGTAGGGTACAAGCACCGGCGGGATGGTGATGCTGCCGTCCGCCTCCTGATAGTTTTCCAGAATGGCCGACAGGGCCCGACCAATGGCCACACCGGAGCCATTTAAGGTATGCACAAATTCCGGTTTGGCTTTTGGCGTCGGTCGGTATTTTATATTCGCACGCCTGGCCTGAAAGTCAAGGAAATTGGAACAGGAGGATATTTCTTTATAGGCATTGTAGCTGGGCAGCCATACTTCAATATCGTAAGTTTTGGCCGAAGAAAAGCCCATATCGCCGCTGCAGAGCAAAATCACCCGGTAGGGCAGACCCAGTGCCTGCAATACTTTTTCGGCGTTTTCCGTTAAACGTTCCAGTTCATCAAAGGATTCTTCGGGTTTGCTGAATTTAACCAATTCCACTTTGTTAAACTGGTGCTGCCGGATTAAGCCGCGGGTGTCCCGGCCCGCTGCGCCGGCTTCGGCCCGGAAGCAGGCACTGTAGGCGCAGTGATAAACGGGAAGCTGCTCGCCGGGCAGAATTTCTTCCCGGTAGAGGTTGGTCACCGGTACTTCGGCGGTGGGGATGAGGTAATAGTTCAACCCTTCTAATTTAAACATATCCTCGGCGAATTTAGGCAGTTGGCCGGTGCCCACCATGCTGTCGGCATTGACGATAAAGGGCGGGAAAACCTCGGTATAGCCATGTTCCCGGGTGTGTAAATCCAGCATAAAGCTGATCAAGGCACGCTCCAGGCGGGCCCCCGTCCCTTTTAAAAAGGAGAATCTGGTGCCGGTTACCTTGCCGCCCCGTTCAAAATCCAATATATTCAGGGCTTCCCCCAGATCCCAGTGGGGTTTGGGGGTAAAATCGAACTGACGGGGTTTACCCCAGCGGCGAACTTCCCGGTTGTCCTGTTCGTCCTTGCCCTCCGGCACGGATTCGTGGGGGATATTCGGAATGGAAAGCAGAATTTCTTGCAGTCTTTCCTCGATGGTTCTTATTTCATCATCGATGTCCTTAATTTGCTGGGACACCATGCGCATTTCTTGTTGTTTATCCTCGGCATCCTGGCCCGCTTTTTTCAGCTTGCCGATGTCCTGGGAAACCACATTGCGGGTGTTTTTTAGTTGTTCTACAACCACCAGTTTTTCGCGGCGGGCGGCATCCAGTTTTAAAAACTCTGCCAGGGAGATGTCAGAGCCGCGTTTAGCCAGCCCTTCTAATACCAGTTCCGGATTGCTGCGTACAAATTTAATATCTAACATCAATACGACCCCCAAATGTGGTAGGAATTAGCCTAGTGGTAACATTGTTAAATTTTTCTGCAAAATTTTCCTTATGTATTATACTACAACCCCACCTCTTTGTAAAACAACGGACTTAGGCAAAGCGTAAAATAAAACGGGAGAGGTTAGGGTAAGACACCGCTCTATCTCACCTCTAACCTCTCACATCTCACTTCTCAAATCACAGGCTCACCATTTTTACTTCCAGCACACCGTCGATCTTGGCCAGCTCATCCAAGGCGCACTGGGGTACAACGTTATCCACCATCATCACCATGATGGCTTTGCCGCCCAGTTCGATGCGTCCCACCTGCATGCCGCCGATGTTGATTTCCTTATCACCCACAATGGTGCCCACTTTGCCCACGATACCGGGTTTGTCGATATGGGGAGCCACCAGCATGTGCCCTGTGGTGGCAGCGTTGATGCGGAACCCGTCAATATTAACGATCCTTGGGTCATTGCCCTGGAACAGGGTGCCCGCCAGCAGTCTTCTGCCTTTGTCGGTATAAACATAAACGGTGATCAGGTTGTGGTAATCTTCGCCGTTTTCTTTGGTGGTTTGGACAACCGAGATGCCCCGGTTGCGGGCCACCAGTGTGGCGTTCACAAAGTTTACCTTTTCCTGCAGAATGGGATCCAGCAGACCCTTCAGCAAGATGGTGGTGATGGGGTTTACATCGTATTTAGCCAACTCACCGCTGTAGACAACCTCCACCTTTTCGATGCGTCCGTCCAGCATTTGGGCTTGGAAAGTACCCAGCTTTTCGGCCAGATCCAGGAAGGGGC
>JAMCWI010000066.1 GCA_023481335.1 Bacillota bacterium
CATTGGCCTAACATACCCTCCTTTGGCAGGGCATATCTTTAACTATACAAACCCCGGGGGGTGATGAGGATTTACAGGTGTTATCGAGGAGCCGGGGGTAAATCAAAAGGCACCGTCCCTTTTCTCTTTATTCTGTTGCTCGGCATATTTTGGACAGTATTTTTATCTGGCCTGCGTCTGGAAATTGAAACACCCAGAAGAATGCTGGCCAATTCGGCGGACTGGCTGATCAACAGAGTGTTTCAAGACCCCAGGGAAATGATCCTGGCTACCATGCCTGCTCTGGCCTGGCAGGACACCCCGGAGGAAATGGAAAGTCCCGGCCGTGCATTGGTATCCTGGCTGGCGGGCATTGCCCGGGTTGATATGAGTCCTGCGGGCATCCTGCGGGCGCAAATGCCGCTGCTGGGGCATTTGGACCCGCAGGAGGTATCGGTAACCGTTGATTCGTCAACACAGGAACTGCCAAATGATCTGCATATTGGACAAAATTTAAGCCAGGAGGTGCTGGTGGGGATTTACACCACCCATACCGGGGAGACCTATTCACTGACAGACGGCACCGACCGGTTAACGGGGAAACAGGGCGGCGTGGTAAAGGTGGCCAGGGCAGTGCAAAAAGCATTGGAAGAAAAACATGCCATACGAACGGTCCTCTCGGACAAAGTTCATGATGCCCGTTATGCCACTTCCTATTTGGAATCAAAGAAAACTGCGGCGGCACTGGTGGAAAAGTACCCGCAAATGATTGCCATGGTGGATATCCACCGGGATGCCGGGACCCGGGAGCAAAGTTTGGTGGAAGTGAAGGGGGAAAAAGTGGCCCCCGTTTCAATGATTGTCGGTTCCGATGCCAGAATGCCCTTTCCCAACTGGAAAGAAAATTACCGGTTTGCCTGCCGTCTGGCGGCAGAGATTAACGAGATGTACCCTGGGCTTTGTACCCGAGTTACCGTAAAGGACGGGCGCTTTAACCAGTATCTCCACCCCGGTGCCATTTTAGTGGAAGTAGGTACAAACAACAATTCTCTGGAGGAGGCATTAACCAGCGGAGAAATGCTGGCGGATGCCCTGGCAAAGTTGGTACAAGAAGAAGTGAAAATCCGGCAGACCCTGCAAAAGCAAGGGGATTTACCAGAGAGAAAACAAGGGGATATCCAAAACCAGGAATCCGGTGAGGAAAACCTTGACCAAGAGGAAGTCAATCCCTCTGCCAGCCCCTTAAAGACTCAACCGGAAATTCCTGCCAAGGGATTGGAAGAAAATGTATAGCGGTGTACAGAAAGGCACATCCTTATAAATGGGGAGGTGTCTTCTTTTATGTTGAGAGGAGCATTATTTATCATGACCCTGTGTGCCTTTTTTACGGTTGTGGCTTTGGGAGCACATATTACCCATCATCATTACAACCAGATGGTGCTGCCGGACCAGCCGGTTGATTTATTCAACCTGTCGGAGTCCGCCGACGGCGTGATGCAAATCGACCTGCTGGGGGAGACCCTGGCAGTGGATATGCAGGTTGTAAAAGATAAGGCCGACGGTTATTTGCAGTGGGCTAAAAGCCACTGGCAGGAAGTAACGGCAGACCCCCGGCTCAATCAAGAGATTGCGCACGTCAAAAAGACCCTGGGGGAGAAATGGGAGGCCTGGTTGAATTCCGAGCAAGTCCGGGCAGTAAACCGGTGGGTAAAAGAGCAGATATAAAGTGACTTGGCGAATATTTTCCCAGAATGGCAACAGATCCGGGGGTATAAGTTGAAGCCTGGCTTATCCGATGCTATAATGAAAGAGTATGTCGTTTTTCGAAATTGGAGGGAGCAGGGATGGCAACACCCCAAAATCGTATTCGAAACTTTTGCATTATAGCACACATTGATCATGGTAAATCCACCTTGGCCGATAGAATATTGGAATACACCGGTGCCCTTAGCCAAAGGGAAATGACCGAGCAGGTGCTGGATAAAATGGATTTGGAACGGGAAAGAGGCATTACCATTAAGCTGCAGGCCGTGCGCCTTTTTTACAAAGCAGCGGACGGGCAGGAATACCAGCTCAACCTTATTGATACTCCCGGTCACGTTGATTTTACCTACGAGGTTTCCCGGAGTTTGGCAGCCTGTGAAGGGGCCCTGCTGGTGGTGGATGCCTCCCAGGGGATCGAAGCCCAAACCCTGGCCAATGTTTATTTAGCGTTGGAAAACGACCTGGAAATCATCCCGGTGATTAATAAAATTGACCTGCCCAGTGCCGAGCCGGAGCGGGTGAAGCAGGAAATTGAGGATGTTATCGGGTTGGATACTGCCGAGTCGGTGCTGGCCTCGGCCAAAACCGGCCTGGGTATTGAAGAAATCCTGGAACAGGTGGTCACTAAGATCCCGCCGCCCCAGGGGGATGCCGAGGCACCCCTGCAGGCATTGATCTTCGATTCCCACTACGATGCCTACCGGGGTGTCATTGCCTACATCCGAATTGTGCAGGGTACCCTAAAACCCGGCATGCGCATCCGCATGATGGCCACCCAGAAGGAGTTTGAAGTCACTGAAGTGGGTGTCTTTAACCCCAACATGACCTTCGTGGATAAGCTAAGCACCGGCGAAGTGGGCTTCGTGGCTGCCAGCATGAAAAACGTGCAGGATGTGCGGGTGGGTGACACCGTGACCTCCGCCCAAAAACCGGCTCCGCAGCCGCTGCCGGGCTACCGTAAAGTCACACCCATGGTGTTCTGCGGGTTGTACCCGGTGGATACCGTAGATTACGAAGATTTAAGGGATGCCCTGGATAAGCTGCGCTTAAACGATGCTTCCTTAATTTATGAACCGGAAACCTCCGAGGCCCTGGGCTTTGGCTTTCGCTGCGGCTTTTTGGGACTGCTGCATATGGAAATCATCCAGGAGCGATTGGAACGGGAATACGGCTTAAGTCTCATTACCACCGCCCCCAGTGTTGTTTATCGCGTAACCACCACCAAGGGCGAAGTGCTGCAGGTGGACAATCCCGCCAACTTACCCCCGATCAACAACATTGAACAAATCGAAGAGCCCTTTGTGAAGGCCACCGTCATGGTGCCCAAAGACTATGTGGGCACCGTCATGGACCTGTGCCAGGGCAAGCGGGGTATTTACAGCAACATGGAGTATATGGGGGTTAACCGGGTGATGCTGACCTATGAGATCCCCCTGTCCGAAATCATTTATGATTTCTTTGATCAGTTAAAATCAAGAACCAAGGGCTATGCCTCCCTGGATTATGAAATGCAGGGTTATCAGGCATCCGACCTGGTTAAAATGGATATTTTGCTCAATGGGGAGCCCCTGGACGCCCTTTCTTGCATCGTTCACCGGGAAAGGGCCTACACCCGTGGCAGGGCACTGGCAGAAAAACTGCGTTCCCTGATTCCCCGGCATATGTTTGAAATTCCGGTCCAGGCGGCCATCGGCAACAAGATTATTGCCCGGGAAACCGTCAAGGCCATGCGCAAAGACGTACTGGCCAAGTGCTACGGCGGTGACATCAGCCGTAAGAGAAAGCTGCTGGAAAAACAAAAGGAAGGCAAACGCCGCATGAAGCAGGTGGGTAACGTGGAAATTCCCCAGGAAGCCTTCATGGCGGTCTTAAGCATTGAGGAATAACAGGGTGGAATAGCCGGTCTGCCTGCTTGCTTTTGCTTTTTTAACAAGCTGAATAATGATGGGGTTGGAGAAATGAGCTGCTATTTGAAAATCAAGAATAAGCCGGTGGGCCCATGCCAATAGGCTTATACATCCACGTGCCCTTTTGCCTGCAAAAGTGCCGGTACTGTGATTTTTCCTCCTACCCTTTGGAACAGGGGCAGGTTGAGCACTACCTCCGGGGTCTAAGGCAGGAGATGGCGTATTACAAAGAGATTCTCACCCCGGAACAGAAACAAACAGCTACAATTTTTGTGGGCGGTGGTACGCCCACTTGCCTTGTGTCCGGGCAATTAACCGGGATTTTGGAGCAGGTGAACCGGTTTTTTACCATTATTCCGGGGGCCGAAATCACCACCGAAGCAAATCCGGGAACAGTCACCCCGGACTCCCTGCGGGAGCTGAGGGCCGCCGGCTTTAACCGCCTCAGCCTGGGTGTGCAGTCCACCCACCGGGAACTGCTCCGGCTCCTGGGGCGCATCCATGACTTTGAACAGGCCAGGCAGGCGGTTCAGGATGCCCGGGCCGCCGGTTTTGAGAATATCAACCTTGACTTAATTTTTGGATTGCCCACACAGACTGTCGCCCACTGGCGGCAGTCTGTGTCTGACATATTGGATTTAGCACCGGAGCATCTTTCCTGCTACAGCCTGCAGTTGGAGGAGGGGACTCCCCTGTCCGGAGCCGTTGACCGGGGTCAACTGGCTGCCTGTCCGGAGGAGACGGAACTGGCAATGTACCACATCGTAATGGAAATGCTCAGTGCCGCAGGCTACCGGCATTATGAAATCTCAAACTTTGCCCTACCTGGCTGCCAGTGCCGACATAACTTACTTTACTGGCACAACCGGGAGTACCTCGGCCTGGGCCCTGCGGCCCACTCACACCTTAACGGAGTAAGATGGGGAAATGTGGAGGAGATTCATCAATACGTTTCTTTACTCCATAGGGGTCAAAGGCCTGCGGAAGAAATTCAGACGCTTTCCCGGCGGGAACAGATGGAAGAGACTGTCTTCCTGGGCTTGCGATTAATCGAAGGGGTAAGCTTGGACGCTTTTCAGCAGCACTTCGGCGCAGCCCTTACGGAAGCATTTAACAAACAGATACGGGATTTAACGGAGAAGGGTTTAGTAGAACTGGCGGCTGGGCATCTTAAATTAACAGGGAAAGGTCTGCCACTGGCCAATCAGGTGTTTGCAGAATTTGTATAGTTGACAAAGTTTTTTCCATTTGCTAAATTTTAAATTAGATTAGCACTCATCGAGAGAGAGTGCTAACACCCTTAGGGGTGAGTCAGGGGGGTGAGCCAACGTGAAAATGGATGAACGTAAACAGCAGATTCTGTTGGCCATCATCAAAGATTATATTAGCACCGCTGAACCTGTGGGTTCCCGCACCATTTCACGCAAATACAAACTGGGGGTCAGTCCGGCCACCATCCGCAACGAAATGGCGGACTTGGAAGAGATGGGGTTTATCGAACAGCCGCATACTTCCGCCGGGCGTATTCCTTCCAACCTTGGTTACCGCTACTATGTGGACTGTTTGATGCAGCTGGAGCAGCTGACCGAACAGGAGGAGGGAACCATCCGCAGCGGTTATGAAAACAAAGTTCGGGAAGTGGGGGAGGTCCTCAACCGCACCGGCCGGATGCTGGCGCAGCTTACCCACTACACGGCCCTTGTGCAGACGCCGCAGCTGGGCAAGAGTTCCTATAAACATATCCAACTGGTGTTAATGGGTGCTGCCCAGGCCATTCTGATTGTGGTCATGGATACCGGCGCGGTGCACCATCAAATGATGGTGGTACCCGAGAATATTACCCAACAGGACCTGGATCAGATTTCCGGTGTATTGAATGCCAAACTCCAAGGCCGAACCATGGACAATATTCGGCTTACCTTGATTAAAGAGATTTACTTTGAACTGGCCAGGCACCGGAATATTTTGGATTTGGCCATAGAATTGATGCAGGATCGCATCCCCTCGGTCAAGGAGGATAAAATCCACCTTGAAGGGGTATTTAATATTTTGAATCAACCCGAGTTTCACAATGTAGAGAAGGTAAAGGTTCTGCTGTCGTTGTTGGAACAGGAGGGTACTTTACGGGATATACTGGAAAAGCCAAAGGATTCCCAGGGCATCACCATAAAAATCGGCAGTGAAAATGCCAGGCAGGAAATACAAAACTGCAGTATGATTACCGCCACCTACCAGGTGGGGGATAAAATATTGGGAAGCATCGGTGTATTGGGACCCACCCGGATGGATTATGCCCGGGTGGTTACGGTGATTGACAGCATGTCCCGCAATCTTTCCCGCACCCTGGAACGTTTGCTGAAGGGTCAGGGTTAATTTTTAAGGAGGAACCATTCTGTGAGTCTCAAACAACAGGCCAGTCAGGGTGCCGAAATCAACGAAAAATTGGCGGCCCTGATGACCAATTCCAATGCGGTACGGGCCATTGCCTCTGCCGTAGAAGGCACCCTGGGCCCCAAGGGGTTGGACACCATGCTGGTGGATAAATTCGGTGATTGACAGCATGTCCCGCAATCTTTCCCGCACCCTGGAACGTTTGCTGAAGGGTCAGGGTTAATTTTTAAGGAGGAACCATTCTGTGAGTCTCAAAC
>JAMCWI010000151.1 GCA_023481335.1 Bacillota bacterium
AAGGCTTTAGCGCTTTAATGCTTTAATGCTTTAATATGGCTTTCCTGTACAATAAAAAGCCGCCTGGCCTGTATGAGCCTGGCGGCTTTTAGTTAGTATTAATTTGCCTTGCATCCCATCCGACCTCATAGCCAAAAGCCTCCGCAATCGAACGCCCATCTAAATTGGCCCGGCAATAAAACCACTGTAATTGCTATCACCAACCGACATGTTTTGCTTTTATTTTTTGATAAAATAGTTTAATACGCTTAATAAAAATGATTTTTTACAGGGTGATTGCCGGTGGAAATCAGGAAACTTACCGAATTTGACAAAAAAGATATATACAAACAGTGGCTGCCACAGGTAATTCCTCTTCGCAGGGAGATCGAATACCTTGACAGGGCATTCGGGGAGCTTTCCAAAAGGCCCAGCATCCCGGCCCTGTCCTGGGTTCACGAGGGCTTCCTGATTGCCTATGTAGTTTACTGGATTTATAAGAAGAATGACGGATTGTGGATTGAATTCATAGAGGTGGCGCCCCACCTGAGAGGCCGTGGAGTTGGCCGGCTGGTGCTGGACGATATGGTGGAGGTTTCGGTATTGGAAGGCTGCGGCGGAATCCTGCGGTGCTACGCCGATTTCAGGGCCATGCCTTTTTTTATGGAGTATGGCTTCGTGCAGCTGGAAAAAGACTCGTTGTATTTTAAGCTATAAGCTGTGAGCTGTAAGCTTTCGGAATGGGGTACTCTGAAAATAGCTGTCAGCAATCAGCCATCAGCTCTCAGCCGTGATTGCCACAAGGTATAGAAAACACAGAGGAAAGAATACTCTATTTTCATACTCTGATTATAATTATAATTTGAACTTCCTTCAACCGGCCTATTCATACTCTGTGTTCTTTTTAATCTCTGTGTTCTCTGTACTACTCCTTCGTGAAAGTTTGCTAAAAAAACTAAATTTTAAGCTGCTGACAATAACAGCTGGGGAAAGTCTTTGCGTTTCAATTTCAAAGCAGCGGACAGAACTCGGACACCTTTCTTTGTTACCGTATAGCGGAAGGAGTGTGATATTTTTACAATTAATTTATGTGCTCTCAGTTTAATTAACAGCCGAGTTATTCTGCCACTTATCCTTTTCACTTCAGCATTGGCTGGCAAATTAGGGTAAAGTATTTGCCGGATATCTTTGTTAGAAAAACCATTAATATAATTACCGCCATTAAGGATAGCGAGAAAGATGTCACAACTAGCTTTAGATACCGGGTTAAATCCAGAATAACGTTTTTTGTTTTTTTGAACTGGTTCGCAAAGTTCTTCCAATTCAGCAATTGTTTCACTTAAAGCTTCTACTGCTGATAGTGCATTAAGGTAGCGATTATTGGATTCATGCGAAACTTGCGCATACCTATAAAGGTTTGATACGCTTTTACCCATTGGAATCCATGCCTTACACAATTCGCCTTTTCGCACTACCTCTTTGTAGATTTTGAACTCGCGGGGATTGTTGATTGTTGTTTCAACCCGTAATACGCTCCACTTATCATACATTTTGATGCTGTTTTCCTTCATCCGGTGTTTTACTCTTACCCCCTGGGGTCGGCATTTTTTATCGGAGACGACCTCTCCTAAGAAGTTGTTGTGCAACTTACGACCCAAGAAAGTCATAACATCTTTACTGTTAAAAGATAACGATGCATGTTCAACCAAATCTGGATAGATTGATAGTAAATCTTCACGGCTCTTAAACATGACATCGGTGGCGTATTCACATTGATCAAGGACCCAGAAATATCCCTTTCCAAAAATTGCATTGATACGGCTTAAATAAGGGTTGACCTTATGGGCAAAATTATCGAAAGTCCTATCCCATTTTTTGGTCAAAAGCCTATTCGCTAATTCTTGAGCTTTTTCTAATTCCGAAATACTTAAAAAGCTGTTCTCATAGCGTTCATAGGCTATCCCGGCTGCGTCTAACTGCCTTGATAAATATTCACGCCCATTTATATAAACTTGAATTTCAAAAGGAAACCAGGTCTGCAACCGGATATGCATAAACCCGAATTCCTCATCAAGGTAATAAAAGTAAAAGTACATGCATTTTCTGTCCATAAAGTTAAGCTCAAGTTCATTTCGTTTTTTATTTAAAACCACATTAAAGGAACGACACAATTCTACGGAGGATAAAACGCATATTAACCCTTGCTGGATGTTATCGGCCTCCATAATATCTTTAGCAGTCTTCTCTTTTCCTTCATCAGGGCTGTTTAGGTATCTATACGGACGGCCTGCTTCTTCCGCTATTTTTATGGCACTGTCCTTTATTTCCCCGGTGACCTTCTGAGCAAATTTACCGAAATCCTTTAGTAAAACTTTCTCTTGACTCAATAAATAATAACGGTTTTCTTTCTTGTGCATAAAACAAAAATGTCCCTTAAAGATCATTCTGTCAAAAGTACTTATACTGCCCTTGATTTTATCTTGAAATTTGTTTATCATGCTCATTGTAGTCGTTTCCTTTCTATAAGCATTTTTGTCGCGTTTATCCGACGACATTACTATAATGCTTTTAGCCTGAAAGAGGCAATTAAATGAGGCAATTAAATATAGAAACGGAAACGACTACTTTTTATTATTTTTGTTGCGCTGTATCTGTTTGTTCTCCATTTTTTAATCTTTTCTCTGTGCCCTCAGACCTTTGAGTAATGCCTTTGAGTCTCTGTGGCCTCTGTGGTTAACCGTTTTTTATCCTATAATTTGATTGCAGCTTTGCTGCGCTGTGATCTCTGTTTACTCTGTGGTTTGTTTTTTATACATAAAAAAAACCCAACGGCAGCTGCTGTCAGGTCATGGCGCATATTTTAATTCCCCTGCTTTAATTCCCGGTGACGGACAGCTGCCCCTAAGAAGTCTCTGAAAAGAGGGTGAGGGCGGTTTGGCCTGGACTTAAACTCAGGGTGAAACTGGGTTGCCAAGAACCAGGGATGGTCGGGGAGTTCGATTATTTCCACCAGGTACCCGTCCGGCAGAGTGCCGCTTATGACGAGCCCCTGGTCAGCCAGTTGCTTTCGGTAATTATTATTTAACTCGTACCTGTGCCTGTGCCTTTCGTTAATTATCTCCTGCCCGTACGCTCTGTAGGCAAGGGTTCCGGGCACCAGCCTGCATGGATACTGCCCCAGCCTCATGGTGCCTCCCATCTGGTCCAGTTCCTTCTGCTCGGGCAGCAGGTCAATCACCGGATACGGTGTTTTCTGGTTAAACTCGGAGCTGTTTGCCCCCTGCCAGCCCATAATGCTGCGTGAGTATTCCACCACAGCCAGCTGCATGCCCAGGCAGATACCCAGGTAGGGCACCTTATTGAGCCTGGCGAAAGTGATGGCGTTTATTTTGCCCTCTATGCCCCGGTCGCCAAATCCGCCGGGAACCAGAACGCCGTCCACCTCACTGAGAAACTGCTGGGACGGGGCCTTTTCAAGATCCTCGGAGTTTATCCAGCGGATTTTGACAGCCACCCCGTGATGCAGCCCGGCGTGCCGCAAGGCTTCGGCAACACTGAAATAAGCGTCGGGAAGGGACACATACTTGCCAACCAGCCCTATGGTTACTGAGCCGGTCAGGTCTTTCATGCGCGAAACCATATCCCTCCACTCGGCCAGGTCAGGCTCCCCGCACTGCATTCCAAGACGCTGGAGCACTATTTCGGCAAGCCCCTCCTCTTCCAGCATAAGGGGCACCTCATAAATCGAGGACGCGTCCACAGCCTGGATCACCGCGTCCTTGTCGGTATCGCAAAACAGCGCCAGCTTTTCCTTTACTTCCTTTGAAAAACGTTTTTCGGTGCGGCATACTATTACGTCGGGCTGAATGCCTATGCTGCGCAGTTCCTTGACGCTGTGCTGGGTGGGCTTGGTTTTCAGTTCATTGGCCATTCTGAGGTAGGGAACCAGGGTAACATGGATGTACATTACATTTTCCCGGCCCTGATCGGTCCTCAGCTGCCTTATCGCCTCAAGGAAGGGCAGGGATTCAATGTCCCCCACCGTCCCGCCTATTTCGGTTATTACAACCTCGGCCCCGGTTTCCTGCGCGTGCCGCACCACCCTGTCCTTGATCTCATTGGTGATGTGCGGGATAACCTGGACGGTGGCGCCAAGGTAGTCCCCCCTGCGCTCCTTGCTGATTACCGACCAGTAAATTCCCCCGGTGGTGACATTGCTGTTGCGGCTTAAATTAACGTCGGTGAATCTCTCGTAATGGCCCAGATCAAGGTCGGTTTCCGCGCCATCGTCGGTTACGTAAACCTCGCCGTGCTGGTAAGGGCTCATGGTGCCCGGGTCTATATTAATGTAAGGGTCCAGTTTTTGTATGGCAACCTTAACGCCGCGGCTTTTCAGCAGGCGTCCCAGGGAAGCTGCGGTGATACCCTTGCCAAGTGATGAAACAACTCCGCCGGTAACAAAAACAAATTTTGCCATGAACGCCTCCTGTTTCTGGAAAATGTTTAATCGGCCACCTCTCCTATTTTATCCGCCTCAAAAGGGGCATGTCAATTGGGATTTAGGAATTGGGAATCAGGAATTAGGGTTCAGGTTTAATTTTCAAACAAAAGAAAGGCCAGGAGCGGGAACTTAAAAATAATGGTTTCTTCTTTTCTCCCGTGCTGTTTTCATCAAAATCCCAATTCTCAATTCCTAATTCCCAATTCCTACTTGCCCCCCAGTCCCAATTTAACGGCAGCCGCGTAACCCAGAAAAAGCCCCACTATTCCGGCCAGCCCGGCCAGGGTTGAGGGGGCCGGCACCGGCAGCCGCATGGCGGCAAACAAAACTCCCACCGCCATTCCCGTCCCCAGGGAAAGCACCAACTCTTTCATCTAATTTTTCTCCTATCAGTGGTCAAAAGCTCCGGATGCAAGGCAATTCAGTCGTCGGTCGTCAGTCGTCAGTAGATTTGGCTGATTGTTCTAGTTGCTAAGTGCTAATAAGGGCTGTCAGAAACGAGTAGAGCGCGAAAGCACCGGCAGGACGGAGCGGAGCGTTCCAATGGGGACATTCCTACTGCATCCCCCAAGGTTGACAGGCATGAGCAGGAGGTGTGTCCCCTTTCCTTGTGTACGTGAGCATCCGGACTGCCGGTGCTGACAAAGCTGGACGA
The DNA here is from genome assembly GCA_023481335.1 of Bacillota bacterium. GTDB lineage: Bacteria > Bacillota > Desulfotomaculia > Desulfotomaculales > Desulfotomaculaceae > JAMCWI01. The sequence goes on from JAMCWI010000151.1 coordinate 5,136, forward strand.
AGTTTATCACAGCCCTTACCGGCTACATTTTTTCGGGGGCTGTCAGGCCGAGAAGCCCCAGCCCATTCCTTAGCACCACCCTGGCGGCGTCCACAAGAACCAGCCGGGCGGCGGTCAATCCGGGATTGTCGGAGATAACCCGGTGGGAGTTATAAAAACTGTGCAGCAGGCCGGCAACCTCGTGTATGTAGCGGGCCATGCGGTGCGGGGCCAGGTCCCTGGCCGAGGCCTCCACCTCTTCCGGAAAATCCACCAGCCTGCGGACAAGAAGTATTTCCGGCTCCTCCACCAAAAGTGACAGGTCAACATTTTCCGGGTCGGGACGCTTACCCTGCTGTTCCTCCAGCTGCCTGAAAATACTGCAGATGCGGGCGTGGGCGTACTGAATATAAAAGACCGGGTTTTCATTTGTCCTGGCCCTGGCCAGGTCGAGGTCGAATTCAAGGTGGCTGTCCGGGCTGCGCATAACAAAAAAGTATCTGGCCGCGTCCCTGCCGACATCCTCCATAAGCTCCTCAAGGGTCACAAACTGCCCCGTGCGCTTGCTCATGCGCACAATTTCCCCGTTTTTGTACAGCCTCACCAGCTGCATTATGACAATCTGCAGGGCTTCGGGGTCATAGCCCAGCGCCACCACCGATCCCTTCATCCTGGGCACATGGCCGTGGTGGTCGGCCCCCCAGATGTTTATTACCCGGTCGAATCCCCTCTCAAACTTGTTCATGTGGTAAGCAATGTCGGCAGCGAAGTAAGTGGGCAGCCCGTTGCTGCGCACCAGCACCTCGTCCTTTTCCACCCCGAAGTCCGAAGCCCTGAACCACACGGCCTCCTCCTGCTCGTAAAGGTGTCCCCTGCTGCGGAGGCGGTCAATGGCCTCCCGCACCGCGCCGGAGTCGTGCAGCCACTGCTCGGAAAACCAGACGTCGTACACTACCCCGAACTCCCCGAGGGTTTTTTTAATGGCATCCAGCTTTTCCACCAGCGCGTACTTCACCATGACACGGCGCCGCTCTTCCGGGGAAACGTCAAGGTACCTGTCCCCGTATTTGGACACGAAGCCCTTCATGGTATCAATTATGTCCTCCCCGTGGTACCCTTCCTCGGGCACCTCGGCCTGCCTGCCCAGAATCTG
>JAMCWI010000080.1 GCA_023481335.1 Bacillota bacterium
GTTAATCCCTGGGATGCATGCAATTTCTTAACCAGAGAATTTGGTGCAAAGGATATGGCTGCTCAGGAGACTAAGAGAGGAATCCTGCCTGGAATGGCACCGCGTATGGTGGCCGTAAACTCATAGGAGGGATATTTATTAGTACCAAGAGTAGTAGGAACTGACGAGCCTTGCTCATCTGGAAGATGGAGCGAGGCTCGTTAGTTTTTGTACCTATTTTCCAGTCCCCGCCGGGAGGAGATTTATTATAATTAACGAAATTATAATAAGTTAACCGCCAAAAAGGGGGATTATTGATGTCAGGCAATGTCTTTGCAAGCATTCGAGAAGATATGCAGATCATTCATAACAGGATTAAAAATCAATTAACCATTAAGGCCGGGCATTTAGGCGAATATGCACACGTGGAGTTTTCCCCCATGGACAACTTTATTCGTCCTGCGGTGGTTTTGACTGCGGCAGGATTGTACAACTGCAAGTCCTCTAAGGTGATTTCCCTGGGTGCCATTGTGCAGTTTATTTTTATGGCTTCTCAGATTCATAAACAGATACCGGAAACCGCTGTGCATCCCCGACAATCAGACCCCAGAGACGGTACTCAATTTCCTGTTTTGGTGGGGGATTATCTTTACGGCAAGTTTTTTACCACCCTTTGTGAGGCCGGTCTTTTGCAGTACTTGCGTCCCTTAGCCGAAATCATCGGTCGGATTCACGAAGGCGGTATTCTGCAAAGAAAAAACCTATACAGAACAGAGGACAATCACCAACTGGTTGGTGACATTATTCGGCTGGAAGTTGCAGAATTAATGGGCGGGGCAGCTCGTTTGGCCGGAGATTTGGCCGGAGCCCCGGAAGAAGACCAAAAAAACCTTTACGAATTTGGCATAAACCTGGGGATGTTCCTTGGTTTCCTGCAAAGGAACCCTTTGTATATCCCAAGCATGAAATATATCGACCAGGCACTGGGGGTTTTAGAAAGATTACCCAGCCATCCCGAAAAAGCCATGCTCAATCATCTGGTGAATGCTTTAGTTTTAACCGAAGAGGGTATTCGTCAGGTTGTGTAAAGAAGGGAGAACTACCGTCTTGCAGCAGTACAATGGAAAAAGCAAAGAAGAATTTGTGCACGGGGTGTTTTCCTCCATCGCACACCGCTATGATCTAATGAATACCACCTTGAGCTTTAACCGTGATAAATACTGGCGGCGGTTTGCTGTTGCACAAACCGGTCTGCAGCCCGGCGGGGCAGCCCTGGATGTGGCCTGCGGCACCGGCATGTTGTCCATCGAACTGGCCAAGACCGCAGGAAAAGCCGGTCGGGTAACAGGGCTTGACTTTTGCGAAAATATGCTGGCCCAGGCTGTTCATAACATTGAAAAAACCCTTTATAAAAATAACATTGAACTGATTCAGGGCAATGCCATGGACTTGCCCTTTGCCGATAATACCTTTGATTGCGCCACCATCGGTTTTGCACTGAGAAATGTCCCGGATGCAGAAGGCTGCATTGCCGAAATGACGCGGGTGGTTAAACCCGGCGGCAGGGTGGTTTCCTTAGAACTGGCCAAACCCAGTGCCCCGGTCTTCAAGCAACTGTACTACCTTTACTTCGAGCAGCTGGTACCACTGCTGGGGAAATTGGGTGTCGGAAAGGACGGCCCCTACCAGTGGCTGCCCAATTCCTTAAAAATTTTTCCTCACCAGTCGGTCATCAGAGACCTCTTCACCAAAGTAGGGTTAAAGGATGCCGTCTACCATGAACTCACCGGCGGCATTGTCGCCGTCCATGTGGGAACGAAGTAAAAAAATAGTCGTTCGTCTAAAGGGTATTTCTTTTACTCCCGTCGTTAGACGTTCGTGAAATAAGACGAAGGACGAACGGCCAACGACGAACTACAGGACCCCAGAGAAATACAGTTAAAGGAATGGTGTATAAAACATGGCTTATCAAGACTTGCGAGATTATCTTAAAACATTGGAAAACAGGGGTTTATTAAAAAGAATTAAAACTGAAGTCAGTGCCGATCTGGAGATTACGGAAATTACCGACCGGGTTTGTAAAATGGGCGGCCCCGCCTTGTTGTTTGAAAATGTCAAGGGCTACCAAATGCCCGTGGCCACCAACCTAATGGGCTCACTGGAGCAAATCAAGCTGGCTCTGCAGGTCAATGACTTGGACGATATCGGCAGGGAAATGATGGAGTTTCTGCAGCCGCCTGAGCTTCCCACCAGTTTTATGGACAAGCTGAAGGCTTTGCCCAAACTGGCCCAGCTTTCTAACTTTATCCCCAAAACGGTGCGAACCGGCCCTTGCAAGGAAGTGATTATTCGAGATAAGCCTTCTATGGCTTCGCTGCCGGTTCTCAAGTGCTGGCCCCTGGACGGAGGCCCCTTTATTACACTGCCCCTGGTCTTTACCAAGGACCCGGACTCCGGCAGAAGAAATGTTGGCATGTACCGTATGCAGGTTTACGATGAAGTGACCACCGGCATGCATTGGCATAAGCATAAAGACGGTGCGGAAAACCACCGCAAACAAAAGCAAAAAAACCAGTGCCTGGAAGTAGCCGTTGCCCTAGGTGCCGATCCGGCGTGCATCTTCTCTTCCATAGCACCGATGCCGCCGGGCATTGACGAAATGCTGCTGGCGGGCTTCATCCGCAAGGAACCGGTGGAAATGGTGAAATGTGAAACCGTTGATATCGAAGTACCGGCCCGGGCTGAAATCATTCTGGAGGGTTATGTAGACCCCGAGGAAACCCGCTGGGAGGGTCCCTTTGGCGACCACACCGGCTACTATTCCCTGGCTGATTATTACCCGGTATTTCACTTAACCTGCATTACTCACCGCAGAGACCCTATTTACCCGGCCACCATTGTGGGCAAGCCACCCATTGAAGACAACTTTATCGGCAAGGCCATTGAAAGAACCTTTTTACCCCTGCTGCGGCTGCAGCTGTCTGAAGTGGTGGATATGAACATGCCGCCGGAAGGTGTGTTCCACAACTGTGTCATTGTTTCCATCAAAAAGCGTTATCCCGGCCATGCCAAAAAGGTCATGAACGCCCTCTGGGGGATGGGTCAAATGATGTTTGCCAAACTGATTATCGTGGTGGACGAGCATGTGGATGTGCAAAACCCCTCCGAAGTGGCCTGGCGGGTTTTCAACAATATTGATGCCCGGCGGGATGTCTTGATTGTGGACGGGCCTCTGGATGCCCTGGATCATTCCTCCCCAATGCCCTACTACGGCACCAAGATGGGAATCGATGCCACCCAAAAATGGCCCGCCGAAGGACATACCCGGGAGTGGCCCGGCGACATTGTTATGAGTGAAGACATTAAGTCCCTGGTGGACGGGAAGTGGAAGAGCTATGGCTTCTAAGTTTAGGGTTTTTCTGGAAATGATCAAGTTTGAACATACGGTTTTCGCTTTGCCCTTTGCCTACATTGGGGCACTGCTGACGGAACAGCAGATTCCTACCCTGCACAACCTGCTCTGGATTACCCTGGCCATGGTGGGCGCCCGGACGGCGGCCATGTCCTTTAACCGTCTGGTGGACCGTCATATTGATGCCAAAAACCCTCGTACGGCAGCCCGGGTGCTGCCCAAGGGGCTGCTGGGCGTGGCCGAGGTTTGGGTTTACGTGTTTTTATCCTTCGGGTTGCTGGCGGTGTCCGCCTATAACCTGAGCCCCCTGGCGTTAAAATTATTTCCGGTGGCGGTCTTTGCCCTCAGCTTTTACTCCTTTACCAAACGGTTTACCTGGACCTGTCATTTTTGGTGCGGCGCAGCCCTGGGGCTGGCACCCCTGGGAGCCTGGGTGGCTATCACCGGCAGCTTTCACCCGGCACCGTTGCTGTTAGGGTTGGGGGTGATGCTCTGGGTGGCAGGGTTTGATATTCTTTATGCCTGTGATGATTATGACTTTGATCGGCGGGAGGGCATCTACTCTATCCCTGCCCGGTTTGGCATTAAAAATGCCCTGCGCATTTCTGCAGCGGTTCACGTTTTGGCCCCCCTGTGCTTTATAGGGGTGGGGATATTGCTGAACCTGGGTTTGTTTTACTATGCCGGGGTGGTGATTGCCAGCGGCCTGCTGGCCTGCCAGCATATCCTGGTGACCCCGGAGGATCTCTCCCGGGCGGGCCTTGCCTTCTTTAATTTAAACGGAACTTTAAGTGTGACCATGTTTGCCTTCACACTGGCAGACATTTTACTTCCCTTTAAAATATTTTAAGGGTCTCCCAACAACCAACCACGGCAGCGGTTGGCCAAGAAAGGAGAAAACATGGACTTTCTTTTTGCAAACAGTGAATTGACCGACATCAAAGCAAAGGTTGAGGCAGGAGAACGGCTGAGCCGGGAGGACGGCCTGCGCCTCTATCAATCCACGGATTTACTGGCTGTTGGGTATCTGGCGGACATGGTAAGGAAACGTAAAAACGGGGATAAGACCTATTTTAATGTGAACCGGCATATCAACCACACCAATGTTTGTGAGAATCTCTGCAAGCTTTGTGCTTTCGGCAGGAAAGCAGAAGATGCCGGGGCCTATACCCTGTCCCTGGATGAGCTGGAGGCCAAGGCAAAAGAGTGTCATGGATTAAAGGTCTCTGAAATACACATAGTAGGAGGCTTGAATCCTGCTCTAAAAATTGACTATTATGTAGAAATGCTGCGGCGGGTTCGTTATGCTGCGCCCGGAGCCATCATTAAGGCCTTTACCGCTGTGGAGATAGATTATCTGGCAAAAATCCATAACATGTCCCTGGATGAGGTTTTTAAAGTCTTACGGGATGCTGGACTGGATTCTTTGCCCGGCGGCGGAGCGGAGATTTTTGCCCGGCGGGTGCGGGACATTATCTGCAACAAAAAGATCAGCGGCCAACGCTGGCTGGAGGTTCACCAAGCGGCCCACGGCCTGGGTATGAAAACCAACGCCACCATGCTTTACGGGCATGTGGAGAGCTTGGCGGAAAGGGTTGACCATCTTATTCAGCTGCGAGTGCTGCAGGATAAAACCGGCGGTTTTTTAGCCTTTATCCCGCTGGCCTTTCATCCTAAAAACACGGCTTTGGAATCTCAAAGTCTGTCCTTGGCCACCGGGTATGATGACTTGAAAACCCTGGCCATCGCAAGACTGATGCTGGACAACTTTGATCACATCAAGGCCTATTGGGTCATGCTGGGGCCGAAGATTGCCCAGGTGGCACTTTCCTTTGGCGCAGACGATTTAGACGGCACTGTCATGGAAGAGAAAATTGCCCATGATGCCGGGGCGGCAACCGCTCAAATTATGGCGAAGAACAAACTGATCCATCTCATTAAGGCTGCCGGCCGGCAGCCCGTTGAGCGAGACACCCTGTACAATGTAATTGGGGAGGGTTTTTAGTGGTAAGAATACGGTTTGGGCAGGTTGATTACCTGAACACGCTACCGGTCTTCCACCCTTTGGAGGATGGCATTCTGCCCTTTGATGGTGAGTTGGTAAAAGGACCGCCCACCATGTTGAATAAGATGTTTTTGGAAGGTCAGTTGGAAGTCGCCTCCATATCCTCGGTAGAATATGCGAAGAATATAGACAAATGCATGATTCTGCCGAACTTATCCGTCAGTGCTGACGGGCCGGTTAAAAGCATCCTCTTATTTAGCCATGTGCCTGTCACCGAATTGGATCGCAAAAAAGTATGCCTAACCTCGTCTTCGGCTACTTCAGTAGCCTTACTAAAGGTGCTCTTTGATCACTATTACCATGTGGATGCGAATTATATTACGGTAACACCAAATCTGGAGAAGATGATGGCAGAGGGGGACGCTGCCTTATTGATTGGCGATGATGCCATGCGGGCCCACCTAAATGTTTTACAGGAGCAGCTGCCCTATCATGTAACGGATTTGGGTGAAGTATGGAAGCAGTTTACCGGCGAAAGAATGGTATATGCCCTGTGGGTGATCCGCAAGGATTTTGCCAAAGCACATCCCGCAGACGTTGACACCCTATGCAGCCTGTTGGTTGAGGCCAAGCGGGTTTCCCAGGATACCCTGCCTGTGCTTTTAAAGAAAAGTCGGCGCCGGACGGGTCTGCCCATGGACTATCTGGAGGACTATTTTAAAACCATCAACAATGAGTTTGAAGAAGCTCACCGCAGTGCCCTTTTGACATTCTATGACTACTGTTACAAAAGCGGCATCATTGAAGAACGGGTGCGTTTGTCTTTCTGGGGTGGAGCAG
>JAMCWI010000032.1 GCA_023481335.1 Bacillota bacterium
AGTTTGGTTAAGGGCACGAACACAAGATTTACCTGGTCGAGATATTCTGGTTTTCAACGCATAGAAAGGAGGGCAATCTTGAAAGATCGTAACCTTACAACAACCGATAGCAACTTAAATATGCAAGAGTTCATGGCCAAATACGATCGAGAATCAGACTACAGACGTCTAAGTGGGGCTAGCGGCGCGGCTGTGGCCGTGCTGGCCGTAGCCTTTTCACTTTTTCAACTTTACACAGCGATTTTCGGCGTGCTGGATGCACAAATCCAACGGGCAGTACACCTGTCCTTCGGCCTTGGCCTGGTCTATTTATTGTACCCCTCACGAAAGGGTTGGTCCCGCAGCCGCTTGCATTGGTTTGATATGCTCTTAGCCCTGCTGGCTTTGGCCTCACCCCTGTATATTATCACCTTCTATAAGGATTTAGTGATGCGGGCCGGCATTGTAACCCCTACCGATATGCTGGCAGGAGCGTTGGGAGTGCTTCTTGTGATGGAGGCCGCCCGCCGGGTGGTTGGGTGGCCCATCGTCACGGTGGCAATCCTTTTTCTGGTCTACGCCTTTGCCGGCCCCTACCTGCCCGGAGCTTTTGCCCACCAGGGGACTACCCTGAGCGGCTTGGTGGGTCACCTGTACTATACAACGGAAGGTGTTTTCGGGATTCCATTGGGAGTTTCTGCTACCTTTATCTTTCTTTTTATTTTGTTCGGAGCCTACCTGGAAAAGACCGGGCTGGGCAAGTTCTTTATCGACTTAGCCAATGCCATTGCCGGCTGGGCCAGTGGTGGCCCGGCCAAAGTAGCGGTACTTTCCAGCGGCTTGATGGGTACTGTTTCCGGCAGCTCGGTAGGTAACGTGGCGGGCACCGGCAGCTTAACCATCCCGATGATGAAAAAGCTAGGCTACAGGCCGGAATTTGCCGGGGCAGTAGAAGCAGCTGCTTCCACAGGGGGGCAATTGATGCCGCCCATCATGGGCGCAGCAGCCTTCTTAATGGCTGAATTTGTTGGCACCGAATACGTGAATGTTGTAAAGGCGGCGGCTATACCTGCACTGCTTTATTTTACTGGCATCTGGATTGGTGTTCACCTGGAAGCAAAGAAGAGTGGTTTAAAAGGCATCCCCCGGGAGCAACTGCCGAAAATTGGTACAATTTTATCCGAGAAGGGCCACCTAGCCATACCCCTGGTGGTCATAGTATACTTGCTTGTCTCCGGTTACACCCCGATGAGGGCCGCCCTATGGGCCATAGCACTGACCATTGCCGCATCCATGCTGCGCAGTTCCACAAGGATCTCCCTGAAGGACATCCTTAAAGGTCTGGAAGAAGGTGCCAGATCCGCCCTGGGCGTCGTCATTGCTTGCGCCACCGCCGGTATTATTATCGGTGTAGTCACCAAGACCGGCCTGGGCCTAAAACTGGGCTCCGCCTTAATTGACCTGGCAGGCGGCCAGCTGCTGCCCACGTTGTTCTTTACCATGATTACCTCGATCATCCTGGGCATGGGCGTACCCACTACAGCAAACTATGTCATTACCTCTACCATTGCGGCACCCATACTGGTGCAAATGGGAGTACCCGTTTTAGCAGCCCATATGTTTGTCTTTTACTTTGGTATCATTGCAGATGTTACTCCGCCGGTGGCACTGGCTGCCTTTGCTGGGGCGGGTATCGCCAGAAGCGACCCGATGAGAACCGGTGTAAGTGCCTCCAAACTGGCCATTGCGGCGTTCCTGATCCCCTATATCTTTGTGTTGTCCCCGTCCCTGCTGCTCATTGATACCACATTGCCCAAGGTGCTGATGATGATGACCACCTCCTTGATCGGCATGACGGCCATTGCAGCAGCGGTCTCCGGCTACCTGATTACCCGGGCACAATGGGTGGAACGGATTTTCTTCTTCGTCGGCGGTTTGCTGATGATTGATCCCAACCTAGTCACCGACATGATCGGCCTGGGCTTACTGATCGTCGCATTCATCATCCAAAAGACGAAATGCAAAAAAGAACAAACCCCTCTCTCCATGTAAATTCAAGTGGGGACGGTTCTCCACTTGAATTAGACCCCCTCGCCATTCTGTTCTTTTCCGCTGACACAGTAACTCCTATTGACGCATAAATTAGAAAAAGATTGTTTACATCTTAATTGCGGACAGGAGTGAACAAAAATGGCCCAATACAGAATTCTTACCTTTGACGGCGGCGGCATCCGGGGTGCCCTGAGTGTCAACCTCTTGCAGCGGCTGACAGAGGATTTCCCCGAACTGCTGCCAAACACCCGGTTTTTTGCCGGCACCTCCACAGGCTCCTTTATTGCCCTGGGGCTGGCCTACGGCTTAGCCCCGGCAGATCTGGCAGACCTCTATTCCGAGGAAAAGGGCAAGTTTATTTTTACCCCCTCGCATATTGAGGTGTTTAAGCCAAAGTACAAGAATGAGCATCTCCGGCAGGCCCTGTGCAGTGTCTTCCCGGAGGATCTCCGGTTAAAGGACCTGAAACACCGGGTGCTGGTGCCTTCCTTCCGGGTTAGCGGCAACGGCACAGGCAGTTGGCGCCCAATTTTCTTTAACAATTTCCCCAACTCCACCACCGCCGATGTAAAGGTCATCGACGCAGCTTTATCCAGCAGCGCCGCGCCGGTTTACTTTCCCTCCTACCAGAGCCACATCGACGGAGGTGTCATTGCCAACAACCCCAGCACAGCCGCCATTGCCCTGGCGGGGGATGAACAGGGGGGCGGACAGGAACTGGACGATGTCTGCTTGTTGTCCCTGGGCACCGGCTTCAGCCCACAGAGAATTACCGCCGACACCACCCAGTGGGGCGCCTTTGAGTGGGCATTGTACCCAAAACCCACATTCCCTCTGCTAAGCGTTTTGTTAGACGGCGTGGTGGAGTTGGATGTGTACTTCAGCCGACAACTGCTGAGAAAACGATTCCACCGCATTAATCCAGCCCTAACCAAGCCCATCGACCTGGACGATTACAAAAAAATCCCCTACCTGGTGGCCCTGGCCGAAAGCTACGACCTGCAGCCCACTATCGACTGGCTAAACCAAAACTGGCTTTAACCCACTTGACACCCCGACACCCTTTACAAAACAACAAGTCATTGGTATAGTTAGTGTAACAAGTTCATATGGAGACTTGGGGAGCTGGGGGTGGCCGGCTGAGAGGGTACCGAAGGGTACCGACCCGTGAACCTGATCTGGGTAATGCCAGCGGAGGGAAATGCGGTAAACTTTTTTGCATGCAATAAGCTGCCCAAGGGCGGCTTTTTATTTTTCACCGGTGATTGCAGAATACTAACCCCACAGGAAAGGAGGCTGCACCATGCCCGTTGTAAACGTAGGATTTCAAGTTTTGCCCAAAGTGGCAGACGGCAACACCTATGAGGTGGTGGACAAAGCCATCGAAGTTGTCCAGCAATCCGGGGTAAAGTACGAAGTGGGCCCCATGGAAACCGTGATGGAAGGGGAACTGGACCGGCTGATGGGGATTGTCAAACAGGCCCAGGAGGCCTGCATTGCAGCAGGGGCTTCGGAAGTTATGACATTCATTAAAGTACACTATCGCCCCGAAGGGGTGACCATTGATGAAAAACTGGCCAAATACCGCTAGCAGGGATCTGTCTGCCCTGCTGCTGCCGGGCCTGACGTTACTGCTGGTGTTGATCCTCTGGGAAGCACTGGTGCACCTCAGCCGGGTGGAGGCCTGGATTTTGCCCGGTCCCATCGCAATCGCCCAGGCCCTCTGGGAAGCCAAGGGATTGCTCTGGCTGCACAGCCTGCAGACCATCTACGAGACACTGCTGGGCCTAACCATCGCCGTGGTTGCCGGGATTGTCATTGCCACCTTGATCGACTGGTCCCAAGGGCTGCGGAAGGCGGTTTACCCCCTGCTGATCATTTCCCAGACCATCCCCATCATTGCGGTGGCCCCCCTTTTAATCATCTGGTTCGGATACGGCCTGCTGCCCAAGGTGCTGGTGGTGGCCTTGGTTTGTTTCTTTCCTATTACCGTCAACCTGGCCGACGGCTACCGCACCGTAGACCCGGACATGATCCGTCTGATGTCGGCCATGGGAGCAAAACCCAGGGAAGTCTTTCGTATGGTGAAGCTGCCGGCTTCCCTGCCCTTCTTTTTCTCCGGCCTGCGTATTGCCGGCACCTACAGCGTTATGGGGGCGGTTATCGGCGAATGGCTGGGAGCCAGCCGGGGGTTGGGAATCTTCATGACCCGGGCCTCCAAATCCTATCTTACCGATCAGGTCTTTGCATCCATTTTCGTTATTACCGGCCTCAGCCTGGTCATATTCCTGTTTATCGAGGGTCTGGCCAGAATCGCCATGCCCTGGCATTACCGGCAAAAAGAAACGGTTTTATAAGAGAAAAATAAAGGAGAATAGAAGATGATGCGAGCCAAAACAATACTCTGCCTCCTGTTGGGACTGCTGCTTCTGACAACAGGCTGCGCCCAGGAGAAAAAAGAACCGCCGCAGCAGGCGAAACAAGAGGAACCGAAAAAGGTCACCGTTGTGCTGGACTGGTTCCCCAATACCAACCATACCGGTCTCTATGTGGCCAAGGATAAAGGCTTCTACAAAGAACAGGGCCTGGAGGTAGAAATTATCCAGCCAGGCCAGGGCAGCACCGCAGACCAGCTGGTGGCCGCCGGCAAAGCGGACTTTGGCATCAGCTATCAGGAAAGCATCACCCAGGCCCGGGCCACCGGCATTCCCCTGGTTTCCATCGCCGCGGTGATCCAGCACAATACCTCGGCCTTTGCGTCCCTCAAGCAGGCCAACATCACTTCCCCCAAAGATTTTGAGGGGAAACGCTACGGCGGCTGGGGCTCCCCGGTGGAAGAAGCCGTCATTAAGGCTGTCATGGAAAAGGCGGAGGCAGACCCCGGCAAGGTGCAAAACATCACCCTGGGGGCCACGGACTTCTTCGCCTCCATTGGCCGTGATGCGGATTTTGAATGGATTTACTACGGCTGGGACGGTGTGGAAGCCAAGCGCCGGGGCATGGATTTAAACCTGATCATGTTAAAAGACCTCGACCCCGCCCTGGATTACTACACCCCGGTCATTGCCACCAGTGAAAAACATATTGCAGAACAAAAGGATCTGGTGAAAAAATTTATGGCCGCCACCGGCCAGGGCTACCGGTGGAGCATCGAGAACCCTGCGGGAGCGGCAGATATCCTGATAAAAAATGCCCCGGAATTAAATGCCGAGCTGGTGAAGGCCAGCCAGGACTGGGTGAGCCGGAAATACCAGGAGGATGCACCTCGCTGGGGCGAGCAAAGGGAAGAGGTTTGGTCCCGCTACGCCAACTGGATGTTTGAGCGCAAATTAATCCCCCAAAATATCGAGGCCAAGAAGGCCTTTACCAATGAATTTCTGCCCGAAAGTAAGTAAAGAAGGTGACGTGCATGCCCGATTCCAAGCTTACTGTGCGGGCCGTCAGTAAAAGTTTCGCAGCACCAGGCCAGGGAAAACTCCTGGCCCTGGACAATGTTTCCCTCACGGTGGGGGAGGGGGAGTTTGTCAGCCTCATCGGCCCCAGCGGCTCCGGCAAGAGCACCCTGCTGGACATGGTGGCCGGGCTGTCCGCCCCGGACGAGGGAGAGCTTTTGCTGGCAGGCCGATCCATTGCAGGCAGCCGGGGGCATGTCAGCTACATGCCCCAGAGCGATTTGCTGTTCCCCTGGCGGACGGTGTTGGACAACGTCATCGTGCCCCTGCAGCTCAGGGGCGTCAGCACAAAGGAGGCCCGCCGGCAAGCAGCCGCCCTGCTGCCCACCTTCGGTTTGGAAAAATTCGCGGACAGCTACCCCTATATGCTGTCCGGCGGCATGAAACAGCGAGCCGCTTTTTTAAGAACCTACCTTTGCCAAAGGGATCTGATGCTGCTGGACGAACCCTTTGGCAAACTGGATGCCCTAACCAAAATCCAGATGCAGCAGTGGCTGCTGGAAATCTGGCAGTGCTTTCAGCATTCCGTACTGTTTATCACCCACGATATTGATGAAGCCATCCTGCTTTCCGACCGCATTTACCTTCTTTCCCCCCGACCGGGCCGGGTGCTGGCGGAGCTGGCGGTAGACCTGCCCCGGCCCCGCTCGCCCCGCATGGCCACGGAGGGGGCCTTTATCAAAATGAAACAACAACTCTATCACCGGCTTGCAGCCGGTGATAGAG
>JAMCWI010000094.1 GCA_023481335.1 Bacillota bacterium
CTCCAAAACACCCTGCGCCAGGAACCTGGCTGCTCTGGTGAAAAACGCCGCCGTGCGGCATGGCAAGCCCAAATTCCTGATCACGGATAATGGCGGCCAGTTCCGGAAGCAATTCGGTAAAGCCTTGCGGCGGCAGCGTATTCGTCACGTCCGCACACGCGTGCGAAGTCCATTTTTTAACGGAAAAATCGAGCGCTTTTTTCGATCGCTGAAGATCTGGCAGCGGTTGACACTCATGGCCGTGACAGCCGGCGGCATTCAACGCCATACAGATTTTTTCGGCCAGTTGTGCCACCGCTACGGAGTGATTAACTATCTGGCGGGGAACGTTAAATTTAGTAAGGAGAACGAAACACTCCGCTTCATTGGGAATTTCTTCCAGATTACTTTTCTCTATCATATTTTGGTAATCCACCGGGTTATCCATATCCAGCAGCACCCCCTGGTCTGCAACCTCCAGGTCAAGAGCGTCGGCATTGTACCGGTTCAGCAAAGACCTGAGACCTCCCTGCCGGTTCCAGGCAAGTATCTTGTTTATATAGTCGGCAGAAATAAGAGGTGGGTGTCCCCTCTCTCCGTTGAAACAGGGATAAATGATGCCCGCCCGATTCTCGTGGTAGGCTCCGATGATTTCCCAAAGGGTGTGTGGTTTAATCAGGGGATGGTCCCCCGGCAGTAAAAAAAATGCTTTGATCCCGGATTTAAAAGTGTTCACCCCGACCTTTACCGATGAGAACATTCCCCCGGCGTATTCCCGGTTTAGGATGATTTGCACGCCCATGCCTTTCAAAACCGGTATGACTTCCTCAGCCCGGTGCCCCACCACCACCCTTACGTCCTGAATGCCTGCCGCAAAGAAATTGCCGACCGCCCTTTCAATAACGGTAGCTTCACCCAGGGGCAACAGGGGCTTAAAGGAACCCATGCGGGAAGAAAACCCGGCCGCTAATACCAGGGCAGCCAGCCTGCCCGCAGCCCCTCTCAACCTTGTCCCGCCCTTATCTTGATCAATTCCCCCACAATGCTGACGGCGATTTCCTCTGGAGTTTCCGCAGCAATCTCCAAACCAATGGGGGAATAAACCCGCCGCAGATCGTTGTCGGTAAATCCTTCTTCTCTCAGGGCCCGGTAAATGGTATCGCGTTTCCGTTTGCTGCCGATCATGCCAATGTAGCCGGCATTGGTTTTTAAGGCCTGTGCCAGCACAGTCTTGTCGTGGGCATGTCCCCGGGTGACGATTATTACGTAACTTTCCTGGTCAATATCCAGGTCTTTAAAGGACTGATGGAAGGACTCCAATAGGATGACCTGGTCAGCGGCGGTAAAACGGTCCCGGCTGGCAAATTCTGCTCTGTCATCGAGAACCACAGTTCTAAAATCAACCAGGGAGGTTAATAAGGCCAGTTTTTGGGAAACGTGTCCGGCACCGAAAATATAGACTGTGCCATAGGCGCTGATAGGTTCCACCAAAAAGCGTTTTTCTTCTATCTGCAACATCTGGGGATAACGGCCCTTTGCTTGCCCAAGAAGCTTTTCCACCCACCGGGTGAGCCCGCGGAAGGCGCCGGTCGTTGAACCGTCCTCTCTGACCAGGAAAGAATGGTTGGCGGACTGATCTTCTCCTTGGGTAAAGAGTGGGGTTACTAAGACAACCCTTTTCCGTTTATCAACGGCTGCCACAATCTCTTGGTAAATTGATAAGAGTCGGTCATCGGAAGCATCGAGGTATTCCACCAAGACTTCCAACCTCCCTCCGCAGATCATGTCCATCTGCCCGGCCTCGTCGCCGGTAAGATCAAATTCCCTTGTAACAGCCAGTTTTGTTTCAAAAATTTCTGCAGCCATCTGCTGCACACGGGCTTCCAACAGACCGCCGCCAATGGTCCCGATGATGGATTGATCAGACCGGATGATCATTTTTGCACCGGCGGTCCGGGGGGAAGAACCCCACTGGGTCAGGATGGTGGCCTGTACAAAATTCTCTTTATTCTCAAGAAGCTTTACAATACTCTGATACAGTTTTTTCATCTTGTTCCCTCCGGTTTTCTCAGGTCGATCAATACCCTTTTAGCAGCATTAACCCGGCTGTTGTCATCCTGCACCTGTATTAACGGGGCCACTTTCATTTTACCTTGCATTTGAGCGGACTTTAATAACGGTATGGTTTCCAAGGCCGTAAGGATCATTTCCGTGGTTACTCTCCCCGCCCCTTGAGCCGGTCTGGCGTTGATATGAAGTACATCAATACCGTTCTCACAGGTGATGCTCGCGCTGAAATTTAAAAGACTGTCCAACGGAAAAAGTGCTTCATCCAGCTCTGCCAAGGTCAATACCCCACCCGCCACCTGAATGGAGCCTGTGACACGGCTTTTTACCCGGTCCATCCTTTTCAGCAAAGTGCCGCAGGGGCATGGGTCAGGAATAAACCTGGCTTTATCCCCGGTGCGGTAGCGCAGTATAGGCATTCCCCGTCTGGTGAGGGTGGTGAAAACAATTTCTCCTTCTTCTCCTTCCGGCAATGGTTCGCCTGTTGCCGGGTCAATAATTTCAAAGTACAAATCTGCTTCCCTTAGATGATACCCCGCCAAGGCCTGGCACTCCACGCCGCCCCCCAAACCCATCTCTGTCATGCCGTAATGGTTGTATACCCGGCAACCCCAGGCGCGTTCCAGTTCTCTGACAATGGCCCGGGGAACATAATCCGTGGATAGAAGAACACTCTTCAATGGAAGAGGCAGCTGTTTTTCCCCCTCACCCCGGTGTCTTGCCAGGCTGAGTACTTGGGTAGGAATTCCCACCAGGGAATTAACTCTTTCCTCCGCCATTACTTGCAGCGTATGTGCCGGGTCCCGGACCAGACCGTAGGGAATCCCCCGGACTCCCATTCTCTGCAAACCCTTTACCAGCAAATCTCCCACGCTGCCGGGAACCTCACCGGGAAGCAGGATCAGTACGGTGTCTCCCGGGCTAACCAGGGTAGACATTCCGATGTGGAAAAAATCCACCGTTAGCTCCTGATCTTCCCCGGTGAAATACAATCTTTTCGGTTCCCCTGTGGTGCCGGAACTCTGCAGGGTAACCACCCTGTTTACCTGGTCCTGGGAAACACAGAGGAAATGCAGAGGGTTTTGGCGGATGTCCTCAGGTGTGGTAAAGGGAAGCCGCTGCAAATCCGCCAGGCTGCTGACAGCAAAAGACGCCGGTCCTGCCGGGGCCCTGCGGTAAAAAATGCTCCGGCTGCGGGCCAGTTCAACCGTCTGCCGCAGTTTGCCAAGCTGGTAGCTCTCAAGGACTTCTCTGTTGAGGGTATTGGCGGTTACCCCTATTTTACCTGAAATCCAGTTATGAAGGGGAGTTATTTCCAAAGTTGCATTCCTCCTCGGTATAAAGGACGCCCCTGGTTGTCAGTAAGATTGTAAGCACAGAATGGCACCGGTTTGCCGGCCGGTGAAAGTACATGGATACAGCAATCCTTAAGCCTTTCCAAATCCAGGTTCCAGGCATCCTGAAAGGCCATGCCGGAGATACTGAAGGAATGGGTGCGGGTCCGCTCAATAAAAGCGTCCCAGAGAGCAAAACTGCCTCCTCCCGTCCCAAAATTGGCAGCCCTGACAACAGGAGCGCTCCACTGCTTGGCTGCAAAATTCCTTGCCCTGGCGGCACCCTCCTCGGCCCTTTCCGGTTTGGTACAGCAGGCGTCATGCTTTGTCAGGGATCTTAGTTCTCCACTCGGCATCAGAACGTAGTTGCCATGGAAAGAGCACAGGGCATTTTCACAACCAGGGGGCCTAAAACTGTCGGCCTTAATGCGTCCCCCGCTCTGTTTTTCAATTTCCCGCATAATGTCCGGGATGGTAATACGGTCGCTGTCTGCCGGGGCTTCCGGGTAACGTCCAAAATAACTGACAGGTTGAAAATGTATGCCTCTCACAGCGGGTAGGCGGCCAAGGGCAAAATCAAGAGTTGACCCGATATTGTGGACATTGACCCCCGGCACCAGGGTGGGAACCAGAACCACACCCAGGTTCTCCTCTGCACAGTGCCTGATGGCCTGCTCCTTTTCCTTAAACAGCGGCTTCCCCCGCAGGACATGGTAAATAGAGTCTTCTGTGCCGTCAAACTGCAGGAAGACGGAGGTTAGCCCCGCCTCTTTAAGCCGTTGGACAAAGGCTCGATCCCGGGCCAGCCGCAGGCCGTTGGTATTTAGCTGGATAAAGGTAAAGCCTAACCGGTGTCCCATTCGTACAATTTCCGGCAGGTCGTCCCGCAAAGTGGGTTCTCCGCCGGAGAGTTGAATGTTGTAGGGTCCCCCGGCCTCCAGGATTTTTTTGTACCAGACCTCGATGGTATCTAAGGATGGGTCGGCGGTTGCATAATCCCCGGCAGCCGCAAAGCAATAGGTGCAGTTTAAATTACAGCTTTGGGTCACTTCCAGCAGCACCGTGCAGCTGTGCTGCCGGTGATCGGGACACAGTCCGCAGTCAAAGGGGCATCCCTTTTGAATTTCAGTAAAACTCACTTTCGGTTGTGAAGGAATTTTCGGCCTGGCCCAGCATCGATAGTCCGGTTGGCCACGCCAGAGAAGGGCTTCAAACAATCCGTGCCGTGGGCAGTTTTTCACCAGGTAAACATTTTCCTGGCGCAGTACTTTAAAAGCAGGGATCTTTGTCAGACAATGGGGGCACAAACTCTCGGTGCCGCCAAGGAATTCCTCTCCCGTCATGTTCTTGTACCATCCATCATGATGCCGTGGCCCGCTAATATTTCCTTTACCTTTGCATAGGTATCGCCAACGATGGTGCCGCATTGCATGGATACGTTTTTATACTGGAGGTCATCGCCCAGGATATCGGAGCAGTTGATGCCGCCATATTGAGTGCCCACCTGTTCTTTGAACCAATCAACCAATTGGGCAGCCATCAACTGATAATGTTCGTGTTCCTGTTCGTCAACCGCTCCCCTGCCGGCATAAAGGCCGAGCAAACAGGCGCCGCCGGTTAAAGCACCGCAATTTTCTCCGGTAAAACCAAGTCCTCCGCTCAGCCCCGACATGGCCCGGATTAAATCGATATTCTCTTTGCCCTGGGCTGCCAAACCAAGGGTTAATAGGATTTGGCTGCAGGAAAAACCCTGCTGTGCCAATTGAAATATACGAAACATTTCTTCGGACATTTATGGTACCCCCTGAAAAATGAGTCATTGGCCTTTACGTGCAATTAATAGGAAGTAGCCCGGCCTGGCCTTTTTGATGCTTTCCTGTATGCCGCAGCAATCATCTAAGCCGTCCTGGCTCTCCTGCCAAAATTTCTTCATGGATCCATGGGTCATGATGAGCTGTATAACCAGCTCCTTTAAGGCATAGGAATGGTCTTCCCATAAAAGGATGTGAAAACCTGCTTGTATCAGCTTTTCTTCCAGCTCACATCGGGATATGGCACCGGTGAGACAGCTGACCGGCGACAGGGAGCGCAAATACCCCACTGCCTCCGGGTTCCTGGCGTAGATATCGGAGACAACCAGCCAGCCCTCATTTTTCAAGACACGGCAGCACTCCTGCAGCACAGGGTTCAGGTCTGCCATTACTGAGAAGGCACACTCAGCCAAAATGCCGTCTAATTCGCCGGGCAGAAAGGGTAAGGATTCCCCTCTTCCTTGTATTAACGGCAAATCAGGCCTTCTTTTGCCACCGATATCCAATAAACGGTCTGAAGGGTCTATACCAACAGCGTTGAGGCTGTATTTGGCTGCCAAGTGTTCAACCGTGGCCCCGGTGCCGCAGCCTAAATCCAGAACAGTGGTTCCTGGTTTGAAACCGCAATATTGAACGGCTTTGTCTGTTAGGGTAAAGCCACCGGGTCGTAATGTGCCGCCGGTAACTTGCCGCAGTGAATTGCTTTCATACACCCGGCATGCCTCTTTGGTCATCCGCTGCACCCCGTTTACTATTTATCTTCCAGAGACTTTTCCACTTCTAACATCTTCCCCATCACCAGGTCTTCCGGAATAAAGACCAAACCGCACTGGGGACACTTTAATAATTCAACGGGAAAGCTGCTGCCCAGGTAGGAAATATTTACTTTACCGGCGGCACATTACGACCCGGTGGCTTTACCCTAACAGACAAAGCCGTTCAATATTGCGGTTTCAAACCAGGAACCACTGTTCTGGATTTAGGCTGCGGCACCGGGGCCACGGTTGAACACT
>JAMCWI010000081.1 GCA_023481335.1 Bacillota bacterium
CCCTCACCATTCTTGTACGCCGGAAAAATTTGATCGAAACTGCTCAAGATTGTTGGTTATACCTGTCTATGATCCGGCTTCCATGGGTAACGGTAAAACAACGGTAAAAATAGTGGGGTTTGCCCTTTTCTTGCTTACCGGTGTGGATGGCCACGGCAACCAAAGCAATGTCCACGGTTACTTTCTGCAAAGCCTTCCCCCGGATAAAAGCAATGCCACCGTCAGCGTAGGACAAGAAGATTACGGATTACATGCCGTGAAGCTGATCAAATGATGTACTGATACAAGTTTGATGGACAGGAGGAGACACCTTTGCGTAATAAACTAATTTTTATTCTTGCCATTATTTTTGGTTTGGCAGCCGCTTTCGGGGTTTATCAGTACCTGAACAATTTGAAAGCTTCCTACCGTTCTTCGGGCAACTTTAAACAGGTGGTGGTTCCCAAGCAACTGATCGGGTCCAAGACCATGGTTACCGAACAAATGGTAAAGGTGAAAGATATTCCGGTGGAATTAATTCAGCCGGGAACCGCCATGGAGCCTAATGAGGTAGTGGGTAAGATATCCCGCAGTGAACTGTATCCTGAAGAACCCGTTTTACTAAGCCGCCTGCATAAAGATAACGACCTGGAGGGCGGCCTGGCCCTCACCATTCCTGAAGGCCAACGGGCCTTGACCGTGGCGGTGGATGATGTCAGCGGAGTGGCCGGCTTGCTGCGGCCCGGGGATCATGTGGATGTCCTGGTTACCTTTGATCATGAAGCGGAAAAGGCCACCCTCACTTCGCTGATTATGCAAAACATCACCATACTGGCGGTTGGACAATCTCTGGATAGTGCCCAAAAGGGTGACAAGAAGGTCAATACCCAAACCGTTACCATGTCTGTCAAACCGGATCAGGCCCCTCCCCTTACCTTGGCTTCCGAAAATGGGACCATTCGGTTGATGCTGCGCTCACCCAAGGACCAAGGCACCGTAAGCTTGCCCTCCGCCCGCATGCAAAACCTGGTTCGTTAATAGAAGGAGGATGTCGCCATGCCGGAAATCAATGTTTTGGTGGTTGATGATATCGCCAATACCCGGGAAGATGTAAAACGACTGCTTTATTTTGAGGACGACATCACCGTGATTGGTGAGGCCGCCGACGGTGAGGAAGCCATCGCCATGGCCGCCAGCCTAAAGCCCGACGTTATTCTAATGGACATCAACATGCCGAAAATGGACGGCATTCAGGCAACCGAGAACATTGCCAACAGTTGCCCGGAGTGCTCCATTATCATTGTCTCCATCCAGGGAGAACAGGAATACCTGAGACGGGCCATGGCTGCGGGTGCCAGGGAATTTTTAGTAAAACCCTTTAGCGGCAACGAATTGGCAGAAGTCATTCGAAGAGTCTATGAATCAAACCGAAAGCGCCTCAGTTTGATGGGGCTGCAAAGTCAGGCCAGTCCCCGGATAAAAATTCAAAAGGGTAAGATTATCACCTTGTTTTGTTCCAAAGGCGGTGTTGGTAAAACCATCCTGGCCTCCAACTTGGCCATTGCGTTGGCCCAAACCACCAAGAAAAAAGTGGTGCTGGTGGATTTAGACCTGCAGGGCGGCGATATCGGAGTCATGCTCAACATCACGATCAAGGGCACAATTGCTGAACTGGCCCAGGAAGTTGATCCGCTTGATATTAGTTTGGTGGACAGTTACTTGCTCCCCCATTTGTCCGGGGCCAAAATACTGCCGGCACCCTTAAGCCCGGAACAAGCAGAGTTGATTACCCTGCAGCGGGTGGAGGAACTGCTGCAGGTACTGCAGGAAAACTTTGATTATGTTGTGGTGGACACCTCCCCCCTGTTTAACGATATCAACCTGGCGGCATTAGATGCAGCCACTCAGATCCTGGTGTTGCTCAGTCAAGACCTGCCTTGTGTGAAACACGTGAAAACCACCATGGATATCCTGACCACTTTGGGTTATACGGACAAAATAAAGTTAGTCATTAACAGTGCCGGCATGGAGGGCGGTATCAAAATTACCGACCTGGAAAAATCCTTTAATCAGAGTGCTTTTGCCGTTATCCCCTATGACGAGAAGGTGGTCCGCAGTTCCATTAACAAAGGACTTCCGGCCGTCATGACCCAAGCCAACAGCAAAATTGGCGAAGCCATCCTGGACCTGGCCACAAAGCTTGCTGGCTCGAAGTCGGATAGTAATGAAAATCAAGCAGAGGAAATACCTAAACGCTCTCTAATCGGTCGATTGTTTAGCTTTTAAACGAGGGGTGGAACCAAAATGTCGCTGTTACAGCGGTTGGAAAAACAAAAAACATTGCAGCAAGAGCAGGTGGAACAGCAGGAACTCTCCCTGATCCGTCGTGACACACGCCAGCAGAACCGTGGCCAGCTGCAGGAACTCACCTTAAACCTGCATAAAAAGGTGATCGGCAAATTGAAGGATATTCCGGAAGATGTAAAAGAAAACCCGGAGATGTTAGCCCAAAAAATTGAAAACCTTGTCAACGAAATGCTGGATGAAGAAAACGAGAATGTTGCCCGCACACAAAGGCAAATCATTGTGGCGGAAATCATAGACGAAACCATCGGGTTTGGCCCCATCACCCCCCTGCTGAACGATCCCAATATATCGGAAGTAATGGTGAACGGGCCAAACCAGGTATATGTGGAACGGGATGGCAAGCTGATCATGACCGGTGTTAAGTTTCGAGATAACGCCCATGTTCTGC
This sequence comes from Bacillota bacterium, assembly GCA_023481335.1. Taxonomy (GTDB): domain Bacteria; phylum Bacillota; class Desulfotomaculia; order Desulfotomaculales; family Desulfotomaculaceae; genus JAMCWI01. The sequence continues at coordinate 2,735 of JAMCWI010000081.1, forward strand.
ATATTATTGAGAAAATTGTTGCTCCCATCGGGCGCCGCATCGATGAGAGCATGCCCATGGTGGATGCCCGTCTGCCGGACGGGTCCCGGGTGAATGCCATTATCCCACCCTTAGCCCTAAACGGACCCACCATCACCATACGAAAATTCTCCAAGGATCCTTACACCGTCGAGGACCTGATCAAATTTGGCACTGTCACACCCCAAATGGCGCAATTTCTGGAAGCCTGTGTAAAGTCCCGGTTAAACATTGTGGTCTCCGGTGGTACCGGCAGCGGTAAAACCACCACCTTAAACGTACTCTCCTCTTTCATTCCAGGGGATGAACGGATTGTTACCATTGAGGACGCAGCGGAACTGCAATTGCGCCAGGAACACGTCATCACCCTGGAAAGCCGTCCGCCCAACATTGAAGGCAAAGGTGCCATCACCATCCGGGATCTGGTGCGTAACAGCTTGCGTATGAGACCCGAACGGATTGTAGTGGGTGAGGTCCGCAGCGGCGAGGCGCTGGATATGCTGCAGGCGATGAATACCGGTCACGACGGCTCCTTAACCACCGGCCATGCCAATACTCCCAGGGACATGCTGTCCCGTCTGGAAACCATGGTGTTGATGGCGGGTATGGATTTACCGGTGCGGGCCATCCGGGAACAGATCTCCTCGGCTATCGACTTGATTATCCAGCAAAACCGTTTCCGGGACGGTTCCCGGAGAATCACGCATATCACAGAAGTGCAGGGCATGGAGGGTGAAGTGATTATCCTGCAGGATTTATTTACCTTCCGGCAAACCGGTGTGGATGAAAACAGCCGGATCAAAGGAACTTTCCAAAGTACCGGTATCCGGCCGAAATTCATTCAGAGGCTGGAAACAAGCGGCATTAAGCTTCCACCGGATATCTTCAGTCCTTCTATTTTTTAAAACAAAGACTGGATTCATAAGGAGGTGCACAGATGTCCCTGGAAAAAATCGCAGTTCTTATCTTCATCGCCGGTAACCTATTGGTATTGGGAATCCACCAACTCCTTAGCAAGGACAGCTCAGAAATCAGCCGGCGCATGAACCGGTTAACCGCTAAAACCTTTCGCCAGCGTTTAGCCCGGCACGGCGGGGAGGAACTCCCCCTCACCACCTGGCGGCAGCTTTTGGAACGTTCTTCTAGATTCTTTGCCAAACGCGGCATCGGCAAACGGATGGAAGGTGAGTTAACCAAGGCCGATATTCCCCTACGGGGCGAAGAATTTGTGGTGCTGGTTTTACTGGCTGGCTTTGGCTGCTCCTTGTTCTTCCTAATGCTCACCCTGAACCTGGCCTTTGGCGTTATTGCCGGAATTTGCGGGCTAATCCTCCCCTTTCTGCTGGTTCGGATTGCCCGTCAAAAACGCTTGGCCAAGTTTAATGCACAAATCGGCGATGCCCTGGTGATCATGTCAAACTCACTGCGTTCCGGTTTTAGCTTCCTACAGGCCATGGATATGGTGCGTAAAGAACTGCCCAATCCCATTTCAAAGGAATTCGGCCGCACGTTTCAGGAAATGAACCTGGGTACCCAGGCGGAAGAAGCCCTGCAAAACATGGCCCAGCGGGTGAGAAGCGATGACCTTGATTTACTGATCACAGCAGTGTTGATTCAGCGACAGGTGGGCGGCAACCTGGCGGAGGTTTTGGATAATATTGCGGAAACCATTCGCGAGCGTGTACGCATTAAGGGGCAAATCCGTACATTAACTGCCCAGGGCAGAATCTCGGGGTTTGTTATCGGTCTGCTGCCGGTGGGCCTGACTGCGGTGATGTTTGTTATCAGCCCGACGTATATTATGACCCTGTTCACCAACCAGATCGGGTTGATGTTGGTTGGTGCCGCAGTTATTTCCGAAATAATTGGTGTGCTCTTTATTAAAAAGATTGTTGATATCGAGGTGTAAATATGGAGAACTGGCTGCATATCTCTTTGGGTCTGGTTTTCTTTGCAGTTTCCTTTGGTACGCTGGTTGTTTATCGGTTTTTCTTCGGCGAACGCATCCAGTTGGCCCAGCGCATCGATCAGATGGTGGGCTCCCCCACCCCGCTGCCGGTACGGGAGCTTGAATTAAGCGTCCCCCTTTATCAGCGGGCCATTCGACCTGCCTTGTCCGGCATTGCCAAGCTGCTGGTAAAATTCATCCCCGCTGCCCGAGAAGCGGAACTGGAGAAGAAAATCATTGCCGCAGGCAATCCGGGAAAATTCAGCGCCAGAGAATGGATGGTCATGAAATATCTGGGGGCGGTGGGTCTTGGTTTTTTGCTTTGGACCTTTGCGGATATGACAGGGAAATCCCTGGCCCAAGCAGTCTTTCTGGCCAGTGTAGGAGTTCCCCTAGGCTGGTTGGGGCCCGACCTGTTTCTGAATTCCAAAATTAGACATCGGAAAAACCAGGTGGAAAAAGCCCTGCCCGATGCCTTGGATTTACTGACCGTTAGTGTGGAGGCCGGCCTGGGCTTTGATGGGGCATTAATGAAGGTGGCCGAGAAAACAAAGGGTGTTTTGGCTGATGAATTTGTCCTCATGCTGCAGGAGTGCCATATGGGAAAACCCCGCCGTGAGGCCCTGCGGGATATGGCCGACCGGGTGGCGGTGGACGATCTGTCCAGTTTCTGTGGTTCCATCATTTTGGCAGATACCTTAGGGATTAGTATCGGTAACGTCTTGCGCACCCAGTCCCAGCAAATGCGTCAAAAGCGCCGCCAAAGGAGCGAGGAAACGGCCATGAAAGCCCCGATTAAAATGCTATTTCCCATGGTGTTCTTCATTTTCCCGGCCATATTCGTTATTTTGTTAGGCCCGGCGATGCTGCAAATTATGAAAGCCTTTGCGAACTGAGGAATCAATAATGAAAATTATTAACTGTTCCAGCGGAAAGACTTTGGCAGACAGCGCCCTTATGGCAGATACCTTTTGGGCTAGGCTAAAGGGGCTGTTGGGCAGAAATACCCTGCCGCACGGGGAGGCTCTGATTCTGCAGCCCTGCTCGTCAGTTCATACCTGCTTTATGAAGTTTTCCATCGATGTCGTATTTCTGGATCAGCTGGGGCAAGTCATTCAGTTGCATGAAAACTTATCCCCCTGGCGTTTCACTCCCATTGTAAGGAACGCTGCTACTGCAGTGGAGTTGCCCATCGGAACAATTAAAGCCGGTGATATCAAATCCGGTGACACACTGATATGGGTTGGAGGTGTATTAAATGTTTAAACATAAGGCTTCCCTAAAACCGAAACGGATTGGCAGATTCTCCTTGGGTTTTAAACTGAGCCTGGGCATCACCCTATTGATCATGTTTCTGATGATCTGTGTGGGAGTCAATTCCTATCTTCGCAACCGTGCCATTATGCTGGAGGAGGCCCAAAACCGCGGTTGGATTACAGCCAGAACTGTCAGCGCCTTTG
>JAMCWI010000045.1 GCA_023481335.1 Bacillota bacterium
GTAAGCGATACGGCCATAGCAAGATTATCAATCGAAAAAGAAATGCTGGAAAAAAAGGTTCTGGATCTGGAAGCAAAAAATATGTCCTTGGTCATTAACCCGCATTTCCTGTTTAACACCTTGAACTCCATAGCCCGTATCGCTTACTTTGAAAAATCCCATACAACGGAAGAACTCATTTACTGTCTTTCCGACTTATTGCGGTACAACTTAAAGCAGGACGATGAGTTACACACCATCGGAGCCGAGATTGATAATATAGAGAAATACCTTTATATTCAGAAAGTAAGGTTTAAAAATCGTCTAGAATATGACATAAACATTCCAGACGACATTAAAATTCACAGAATACCCAATATGATCATACAACCCATTGTGGAGAATGCTCTTGTCCACGGCATTTCCCCTAAAAGGGACGGCGGCAAGATAGAAATTTTTGCCGAAAAGTATAAAGATGACATCAAGATTTTTGTTGTGGATAATGGAAACGGTATTTCTAAAGAAGTACTTAAAAGTTTTCAGCAATCGGATAGTAAGCTTGGGATTGGATTACGCAGTACGGACAACCGGTTGAAACAATATTTCGGAGAAGATTACGGGTTGAAAATCGTAAAATCAGATTATAGCGGGAGCACCGTCACCATCTCGATTCCCACCAAACCCAATGCGAGGCGATCGGAATGAGCGTAGTTTTAATTGTGGAAGACGAATTGCTGGAATTAGAATTTCTCAAATCCATTGTGATCGAAGAACTTTCACCAGCAGATAAAATACTTACCTGCCAAAGTGGAATTCAGGCTGTTAAACTGGCCAAGCGGTATCGGCCGGATATTATCGTGATGGATTTACTCATTCCTGAAATGGACGGCTTACAGGCTCTGCAGGAAATCAGAAAATTTCTCCCCCAGGCAAGTATTATGATCCTATCGGCCTATTCAGATTTCTCCTATGCGCAAACAGCAATTCGCCTGCGGGTTCAGGAATATTTGCTGAAACCCGTCAAACCTTCCGTTTTTAAAAAGATGTTTCAGGAACTGTTGGCCGGTACAGCTTTGTGCCATATACATGTTGATGATGAATTCGACGAAGGGGAACTGGGACCTAGAACCAATCAGATCGATATCATTGAAAAATCACTAAAATATATTCACGAGAACTATAAACAAAAATTAACCCTGCAAATGGTCTCATCCTATGTATTTTTAAATCCCCAATATTTCAGCCGCATCTTTAAAAAACAAGTGGGGGTCACCTATATAGACTATATAAATAAATTGAAGATTGACCATGCCTGTAAATTATTAGAAACCACAAACTATCCCGCCTATCGCATTTCCAGTGAATGTGGATTTACAGACCCTTCCTATTTTAATCGCGTCTTTGTGCAGCAAATGAACATGACCCCCAAAGCATACAGAAGAAAACATCTGTGTGCAGCGCGGCACATGCCTTGAGTGAGAATAGAACTATCGAGTAGTAAGAGGTACTGGAGGACAATAAAAAATGCCTTATCTCTACTTAATGCTTGCAATCTTTACCGAGCTTATTGGAACATCTCTGCTTAAGGCTTCGGCAGGGTTTTCAAAGCTATTTCCTACGTTGGGGTGTCTCGTAAGTTTTTCCGTGGCTTTTTTCTTTTTATCTCTATCCCTTAAAACAATACCTTTAAATATGGCCTATGCCATTTGGTCAGGTTTGGGAACAGTAGCAACTGTCATCATCTCAATTTTAATATGGAAGGAAAAAGTAAACGTTGCCAGTATTACAGGAATTGCCTTAATTATTGTTGGTGTTATCATCTTACATCTATACGGCCCCGGACATAGCGAGGCTGCTGATAGGGATTATCCAGTTAGGGAAAATAGCAAGGTTTTTCAAACAAACAGGTAAGCAATCATGTAAATTTGATGTACTAAAATCCAAAGCTTGCTGGCTTAATCGTTGTGATGGGTGCAGGCGTAATCGTCTGTGAATTTGCCTGTATTTATGGTAGTATGGGAACAGAAATCCCATGGCGGAAGCAACACCTGGCATCTTATTTATTCAAGATAAGATCTTTCCCATGTTGAATTAAAGCGTTGGTGGAGTGATATTGAATGGAACTTTTTGTTGCAATACTGGGAGAAACAGATTATTCAGAAGCCTTGGCCATGCAGCAACGACTTCTGCAATTGCGCCAGCAAAACAAAGTGCCGGATATCATGCTGCTGTTGCAGCATCCACCTACGCTAACCTTGGGTACCAGGGAAAATCGCCACAACATCATAGCACCGGAAGCAGTGTTGGAAGGACAAGGGGTTAAAGTCTATAAAATTAACCGGGGCGGTGATGTTATCTATCACGGCCCCGGCCAAATAGTAGGTTATCCCATTCTCAACCTAAACAGCTATGGCAAAAGTGTCCGTCTTTATGTGGACAAATTAGAAGAGGTCTTTGTTCAGTTGTTATGGGAGGAATATGGTCTAAGGGCTGGCCGGGATGCTAAGTATACCGGTGTTTGGATAGGAGATGAGAAAATTACCGCCATTGGCTGTGCAGTAAAACGCTGGGTGACCATGCACGGTTTTGCTTTTAATGTAAATACCGAACTCAGTCATTTCCAATGGATTAATCCTTGCGGTATTACCGATAAGGGCGTCACCTCTCTACAAAAAACCCTTGGCCAGCCAATGGATATGGAGAAGGTTAATCACCAGGTAATCACACATTTTAGCCGGGTATTGGACTGTAAACCCCAGCTGATTGACCGGCAAAGTTTACAGGAGATTTTGGGGGGACAAGCCAATGAATAAACGGAAACCCGAATGGCTAAGGGTAAAACTGCAAGGGGCCGAAAAAACCCATGGGGTCAAAGAAATGCTAAACCGGTTGTCCCTGCACACCGTTTGCCAGGAAGCCAATTGCCCCAACCTCATTGAGTGTTTCGCCCGTAAGACCGCCACTTTCATGATATTAGGCAGCATTTGCACCCGCAATTGTACCTTTTGTAATGTAACCAAGGGACAAACCCAGGCCGTTGACCCGGAGGAACCAGCCAATGTGGCCAAGGCGGTTGAAGAGTTAGGTCTCAAGTATGCGGTTATCACCTCGGTCACCAGAGATGACCTGCCCGACGGGGGGGCAGGCCACTTTGCCCAAGTCATTGAAAAACTCCGGGCCACCGAGGTTGTTGTGGAAGTACTGATTCCGGACTTCCAAGGCAGCCGTGAAGCACTGGCTGCCGTGATTAATACTAAACCACATATTCTTAATCACAACATCGAAACGGTACCCCGGCTATATCTAACTGTCCGTCCCAAGGCCAGCTATGTCCGCTCCCTGGAGTTACTGAGGAACTCCAAGGAACTGGATGCCGGTATCTTTACCAAGTCCGGCATCATGGTGGGCTTAGGTGAGCAGGAGGAAGAGGTGCTTGCTGTGCTGCAGGATTTACGGGCCGTTGATTGCGATATATTGACCATCGGACAATACTTGGCACCCTCGGCCAAGCATCACCCGGTGATTGAATATATTCACCCGGATTTGTTTAAGAAATACAAACAGATTGCCTATGAGATGGGCTTCAAATATGTGGCTGCCGACCCGCTGGTTAGAAGTTCTTATCATGCGGCGGATGTTTCTGATATTATTAAATAAGCGAGACAGTTTAGTGCCCTCAAGAATCAGGCTGTCAAGTCGTGTCTTTGTACAGCAAATGAATATGACCCCAGCATACAGAAGAAAACATCTGTGTGACAGCGCGGATCATGGCTTGGCTGAGAATAGAACAATTGATTAGCAAAAAAGTGGCCGAATTAGCTGGGGTACGCTTTCGGATAGGTTTGGTGTTGGCCCTTAGAGTAAAATAGAAAAGAGCAAGCTTCAAGATACTCCGATTAAAAAGGGGTGTCTTATTATTTGTATTAAAGTAAAAATGGCAATTAATTATTCTAAAAGCTCTCAATAGATGGTACGATTCATACAAACACAGCTATGGAGTTGATAAGATGTATTTTGATACTGCCGAAGGGATCGTCTATCGGCCACCCAGTGAAGCCAACAGTTTTATTTTGCGTGTAACGATCGGCTGCTCACATAACTCCTGTACCTTTTGCAATATGTATCGGCAGGTTCAGTTTCGCATACGACCAATGAAAGAAATTGTTGAGCAGATTAAAAGTGCAGCAGCTTACAACCCAAATTTAAAGAAAGTGTTTCTGGCTGATGGAAATGCTCTTGTGCTAAGCACCAACAAATTATTAGAAATAATCGGCTTACTAAAAAGTACCTTTCCCAATTTAGCCAGTATTACCTGCTATGGCGCACCTAAGGATACTCTGAGAAAAAATATCTCAGAGCTAATTGAACTTAAAAGGGCCGGGCTAAGAATGATTTACATGGGCATAGAAAGTGGTAACGATGGGATCTTAACTTCGATAAATAAAGGAGTATCCTCAGAAGAAATTATCATGGCAGGCCAACTGGTGCGTGATTCAGGAATTAGACTAGCTGCTATGGTAATCTTGGGTTTAGGCGGTAAAACACATACGGTTCAGCATGCCATAAGTACCGGTAAAGTGGTAAGTGCTATAAACCCGTCGGTATTGGGTGTCCTTACGTTAACTTTAGAAAAGGATGCTCCTTTGGCTATAGAAGCCGAACAAGGAAAATTTATTCCTTTGTCTCCACTTGAAACGGTAGAAGAGCTGCAGCAAATGCTTCAACACATTCACATAACACGTCCTTGTGTTTTTAACAGTAACCATATCTCAAACCTGTTGCCCTTAACTGGTACATTGCCTAGAGACAAAGAAATTCTTCTATCTGAGCTTAAAGAATTACTTTCACTACCTAGAAAGGTGCAGTTGACATAATGACCCATACCCGATTTGGCGGACACAGGTTAGTCAGGGTAAAATAAGACCTGTGGAGGCGATAAAATGACTAACAAGGGAAAGCGTTACAACCCAACAATTCAAAGAAGAGGAATACCCGATCTGACAGCCTTAATGGGTTAAGAATATACCCGAGGCCAGACTCAAATCGAACCTCAACCAAACCAGGGCCAGCGAAGCGTGTAATTGACCGCCTGCACAATAGATCAGCAGAATCCATCTTAGAAATACTGCCAACAAGAAAGACCACAGCCATTGCCCAAGTTCCTGGCAGACGGTCAATGGAGGCCCGGTCATATGGGTGTATAGAGGAACCCTCTGTGAAGCCCTTTCTTGGTCGTAGTTAACATAATATACATTATCGGAACCAGAATTATTTAAAATAACCAAACAATACTATTATATCAGACTAGCTACGACATCATATAAGTAAATCCCTTCCCATTCGACAACTAAATGTGTTCTCATACTGTTTAAACAACTTAAAAAGAGCAAAGTAATCATACGGGAACGCATTTAGTTGTCGAATGGGAAGGGATTTCAATTGCCATGAAGGCTTCGACATCATATAAGTAAATCCCTTCCCATTCGACAACTAAATGCGTTCCCGTATGATTACTTTGCTCTTTTTAAGTTGTTTAAACAGTATGAGAACACATTTAGTTGTCGAATGATACACTTGATACATGATAAAGCAATATAGTCCCCTACTGATCGTATTTTCTGCACAATTATTTAACGTCATATACTGAAGGTTCTCTCATGTTTGGGCTGATTTCTATACCTAAAATGATATAGATTAACATGAGGCCACATGTTTGCGTTAACTGATCTTCCGATTTCCACTGCAAGCCCCGCTGGCCCTGCATAGAAAAGATGGATTTCATTGTACCGTTTTTTTTGTATTAACTCCTCAACATTTCTTTTGAAACAACTTTTTACTTTTGCTACTTGCTCACTAAAAATTACTTTATCGACCTTCGGTTCTTCTACCGTAATTTCAAGAAAATCAGATTCCTCTAAATTTACCACATCTATAATATCGTCACTTTCAATCTTACTTGTTATGCCTATTGAAACAATAAGAATCTTGGAACCCTTTATAGTTTTATTGGCTTTTAGCCCTAACTCTTCGAGTAA
>JAMCWI010000102.1 GCA_023481335.1 Bacillota bacterium
GATATCTTTATTTTTGCAACCTCCACGAGTTCTTCGGACTTCTCGGCGATAACCCTGGTGCCTTTTTTAAGCTTATCCAGAAAATCCATATATCTTCACTCCTCATACAAATTTCAACATATTTTAATATTTAAACTTCTTTACTTAAAGGAAAAATCCTGCCATCGTTCAGAATATGGCCGTTTTAACCATCAATTCAGTTTGCGAAAACACCTGTTCTATAATAAAATATGTCTGGTGGCCGGCGAGCTGGAGTTCTTTTTCCTTGACGAGGGCTTCGGCAGCCTGAACCCGGAACTCCTGGAAGTGGTGGTCTCCACCCTGGAAAGGCTGCGCTGGAGCACCTGAACATCGGGGTAGTCAGCCACGTCCCCGAACTGAAAAACCGCCTGCCCAGGCGGCTCTTCGTCCACCCTGCCGAGCCCTCAGGCGCCGGCAGCCGGCTGGAGTTTGAAATGGCGTAGCCATGGTATATTATGGTTAAATGTTATCATGTCGCTTGTTGATAATATTTTAAGTAGAATGATCATATTAACAAGGTAAGCGGGCCATAAAGGGTGGTTAATATGCGTTCAATAAAAAGGCTGGATAAAATTCCTGTAAATCGCTAAATATCAGCATTTTCCTTAGTAATCGCCGGTGCGTCAGCAGCGCTTGCCTTTATAATACTTCCGGCGCCTTCCCACCCGCAGGCAATTTCCGGCTTTTTCGGTGAAAATATCTCGAACCAATTGACTCTGGCGGTAATCTGCATGGCCACAAACAGGGTTATAATGAAAAGAACCGTTATAGTCAGTCCTGTATATCCCTTGAAAAAGAATGAATATGAGAAAACAATAAGAAAAATGAACTGGGAAATACCGACCTCCATAAAAGCAAATCTCTGGCCGACTACCAATCTCATGTACGACACCACCAAAAAAATCGATACGATAGAGCAAATCAAAAAAGATGTATGAATTGAAATATGATCCACTGAGTATGCCAGCAACAAGTGAAAACTAAAAAAAGCGGCGCAGATAAAGAAATAGTTCATGGGATGGATCTCTATCTTTTTCATAGCCGACAGAATGAAAACCATAAATAGAAAGAGGAATAAAGATATGGGAGCAAAAAAGCTCACCTGGGAGACCCATGGGCCCGGGTTGAGTTTCTTGGGCATGAGCATCCCGATTTTGACCCCTGTTAATAGATTTGTATACTTCCACTTCAATTCCCAACCGCTGTCTGTCTCAATTTTTTCAACAGGTGAAATACCGTTCCGGGGGAAATCAATATCCTTAAAGTCAGTATTCATAACCAGGGAAAAGTTTTTAACCTGATTAACATCTTTGCCAAAATCATACCACCATTCGTCCAATCCCTGGGAATCGTAAGTGATTCTAAAACTCTCCGCCTGGTTTGGTTTTACTTTCATTGAAGTACTGAGACTACCTGATACCACTTCTATATCTTTTAGCTCTTTGTCACCAACGACAAATTTGAAATTATCATATACCGCGTCTTTGTTGGGAAATTCAAAGTTGATTATATATTCCTTTTCTTCAGCTGTATTATTTATTAATTTGTAATTTCCATCAAAACCGACACGGTAGGTTGAGTACCACAATAATCCTTTTTGACGGTAGTCAACATTTAATCCGACTTTGATATTGCTTTCTTCAAGAGGAACAGAATGATTTATCGTTTCTGTTCTGTTTTCTGTTACGTCTTTACCATCTTTTTTAACCTGTACTTCTTTCAGAATTGTTGTTTGGTAGTATACCGCGGGAGCTTTTTGCCTTTGAACAGATCCCCAAAGTTGACCCACTTCCTCTTTTAAACTGGAGTCCTGTTTATTGGACCGATCTTGCATAACCCCGCCCAAGACAAACCAGGCAAAAGCCGCTCCTAAAAAAATTATAAAAATAGGTATAATACGTCTGAGCATAATTGAAGCCTCCTTTTATCTTTCAACTGTTTAATCATATGTAGCATGACAACAGTCCCTGCCAGGCTTAATAACCACACGCACCGGTTTTACCGGCGGTTAAGCAGTGGGTGCTATACTATTAACACATCAAACGAAAAGAACGTGACGGGATCTATCTATACTAAAAAATTATGCTATTCTTTTGTAATTCCTGCCGACCTGTTTACATAATACAGTTTTCAGATGCGCTTACTGAAACATCTTTTGCACCGTCGGCCGGACTGGTATTCTTAACAGTTGGAGGAGTCGTATCCGGCGACGAATGGTGGCTAACACTGAGCATGTTGCCCCCGGGATCATATGTATAAACGATTTTCTGGCCATTTTGGTAGGTAACTGAGGTCAGGCGGTTCAAAGCGTCATAAGTATATACCGCCGCGCTTGCCGGAAGGGATATAAAAAGAAGGATAATCAGCAAAACTACCATTTTAACATAAGAAATGAATTTGAACATTGTTTTCACCTCGTTAGTTATCTATAATGATTATTCTATCCCTATTAAAGGAGCGGATTCTTTGATTGATATTGTTGCTCCATCGTACAATGCCTTCCACAACCATTGGAGTATACTGTTTTCGTCCTCTAACGAAAAATCTGACAGATAAAACGATTTAGGATCGCGCTTCATTTCCTCATATCCATCCGGGACATTTCCCAAACCTGCTCCCGAGAGATTCTTAATCTCCTTTAAGTGCTTTAGTAAACTATAGCTGCTTCCAAGAAACACAGGAAATCCTCTTTCATCAATCAGCGGCACTTTCGGTTTTTCAAATGGCGCCGGCAGCCAGTAGGATTGCGTCCACCACGGGAGGTGAGGAAACCGTGTCATTTTTAAAGCTTCGTTAAAATCCGAAAAGCCCTCGAGTTCGATCACGTGTTCGAGGAAGATGTTTACTGACGCCAAGTTAAGAAAGTCAATATACGCTATTTGATCGGGAACCGAAGCCCAACCCTGATTATCATCTAAGCCGGTGGAGAACAGATAGTCCGCGGCTGCCTGAATATATTTGTAAATTCCTATATTACCCACTATTAAACTACAACCCATATGATATCACTCCAGTTCTAAAGTCAAATAATTCAAAAATACAAAGATGTTTAAACTCAATAAAAGTTGTCATGTCATTCTGAAGTTCTTGCCAGTTCGTACCTTGCAAGGTAGAATTCATTTTCAACATAATTCGGTGGCCCGGTAGCCACTGAATCCGCCATCGCTTTCCGGAAGTGTTTCTTGTCTCCTTTTGACAAGGCTCTTGCCCCGATATAGAAATATGCTTCACAAAGGTACCTTTTCTCGCGGTTAGATTTGCGGGCCGTCAATATCAAATCATCCTCGGACATGTTTCCCAATAAATACTGGGCAACAGGTCCTGGCCAATACTTGATTCTTTCATGTTTACTTTTTTTCTTGAGTAATTTTTCAGCCTGTTTCCGATAGTTCCTAAACTTTTCAAAAGAGGCCGCATACCAGAGCAAATTGCCGCTTTCAACACCCCCTGCCCGATCGGAGTACTCTATCTTATCAGCAAGGTGGTCCTGCACCAATCTGTTCCATACATCGGCGGCTTCCTGTTCCTTACCTTTTAGCCATAACGTTACCCCAATCATTTGTAAATGCCCATCAGTAGGACCAAGATTTACTTGTTCCCTAATTTTCGCGGCCATCTCGAAGTCTGCCAGTGCCTTATCCAGCTCATTCAGATATAGATAAGCACGACCCCGACCGGTGAGGGTAACACTCGAAAAATCATTTTCAATATCCCTTGTGTATAGTGCCAAAGCTTCATCGATTTTTCCGTCAAGTATAAGTTGGAACTTATTCATCAAACTGTACCCCCCTCTACTTTTATCTCAAGTAAATCACAAACGGTAGGCTAATTTCAGCAATAATTATATTAAATACCGGTCTTTGCTCAAAGCGGTTTTTATCTTTCCTCAAATTTCACTTAATCATTGTTCCCGGGTCGTATACTTGCTCGTCCACGAATCTAACAAGATAGATATTTCCGTTATAATCATAAGAGAAAACAACTGTTTGACTGATGGGCAAATTCCACTTATTCATTTGAGATGAAAATTTTGTTAAACCGGAAACATTCATTGGTTTAATTTCTGCATAATTAAAGTCAAGATTATTCTGGTTTTCTAAAACTTGAACATCAATACCTTTTTGACCAGGTTTCACATTTAATTGAAACTCTGATTCAATATACTTGGCCTCAAGCCAATCCGCAATTTTTTGGTGCATTGCATTGCCGAAGGGGCAGGTCCCGGGGTCAAGACCCTCTGGAACCTCTACCTTGCCAATAAGTTCCACAGAAGCTATTGTAGCATAATTACTAAGCCATTCAAACTTTTTAGCAATTTCATCAATAATTTCAGGTGCATGAGGCGCTACTTGTGGAACAGTTGGGGAAATAGGCGTTTTTCCGACAGGAACCAATTTATCGAACACACGGACAATGGCATTGTGCCCCAACGGATCAACATAAATTACCGGATTCCCCTCGCAGTACGTATAGAGGTTCTGCGACTGCGGGTTAGTTACCTGACCGGTTAACGTATCCGGGCTAAGGAATCTTTTGGCCACCGGGTTGTAATACCGCGCCCGCATGTAATACAGGTCGCTGGCATCAGTCATTACGCCGTACCAGCCACTAAACAGGAACGGCGTGGCGGTGTTCCCGCTCCGGTATATCATCTCTCCGTATGGGGCGTACAGGAAGCGGTCGGTTACTTCTCCGATTTCGTCCGTCAGGGCTATTGTGCTGCCCCTGCTGTCAAAATGGTAGGTGCGGTAGGCGCCGCCGGGGGACTCCTGGCCGATCAGGCCGAGGCCGTAGACGTAGAATGTCTGGTTGTTTTGTTCGTCGGTCTTTACCAGCGTCTGGCTCAACGGCGCGTTCGGGTTGACTATATATTTGGTTTGATGGACGCCGTCACTTGCCTGGACTCTGTTGTTCCCCGCGTCATAAGTGTACCTGGTATTACCGGCGCCGGTCAACCTGCCGCGTGCGTCGTAGGTGAAATTTTCCATCTTTCCGGCCATAGGCCCGTAAGTCATGTTGCCGTCGGCGTCGTAAACTGCAGCCTGCCCGTTGTAGGTGGCCAGGCGGTTGTCTGCGGCATAGGTCAGCGCCGCGTCGTCCATGGTAAAGGTAACGTTTTCGCTGGAATTTTTTTCTTCAGTAAAATTGCCTGAAGCGTCGTAGGTGTAGTCGTACTGGCTGATGACACTGTTGTTTGTATCCACGTCTTTCTGCTGTGTTTGCCTGCCGGCGTCGTCATAAGCTCGGGTTGTTTCGGCGCCGTTAGGGTGAGTTGTGTTTACAAGCCTTCCGTTCGGGTCGTATTCGTAGGAGGTGATCCTGCCGGCCCAGTCGGTTACTTTAACTAACCGGTCGGCCGCGTCATATTGGTACTGGACCTGCCTGCCGCCGGGATAGGTGAGGGTGATCAGGTTGCCGTTCGCGTCGTACGCGTATTCTATTATGTTCCCCTGCGTGTCTGTGTATTTTTTGATGCGGTTCAATTCGTCGTACTCACGTTGGGTCGCGCCTGTATTATCGGTGGCGGTGAGGAGGTTGCCGTGATACTACCATTCTATATGATCGAAAGCTATCACCGGCAATTAAGAAAAGTAACTAAAGGGAAAAGCACTTTCCCATCGGATGACGCGCTACTAAAAATGTTGCATATGGCCACTCAAGATGTCCTTAGAAAGTGGACAGGCCGTATTCAAAACTGGGGTCAAATTTTGTTGCAACTATCAATCTTTTTCCCAGATAAAGTTAAATCACATCTACGTTAATTATAGTTGGTAAAGGGGAAAAGCACGAAAATATTGACACTACCCATTTCAATACCATCTCCAATATTTTGCACCCTGCGCAACTATTAATCTATCAATCCATTTACTGAAATCTCCTTGTATATATACCCATTTATTTGTTTGGTAACCTTGGTCTGCATCGATAATATAGTTTTTTTCTCCTGCTTTATATTTATTTAAATCAAAAACAAGCATATCCCCATCTCCCAGCCACGTAGCAAATACTGTCCAGTACTTTTTAAGTTGACAACCAACTTTTATTTTCTTGCTTGTAACCTTTAATATATCGTTCAAACCTAAAACTTTACATCCCCATTGACCATACTGAATATCCTTAAATATTAAAGCTCCATTAGATATCCTTAAAAATTCCTTATATGTCTCAGGTAACAATATTTGATTTTGACCTTCAAATTCATATATTTCTTCAATAGTAGCGGGTTCATTCCATTCGAATCCTGCTTCAGATAAATGACCGCCTTCATTTTGTATATATAAAGTATTATTTTGTGATAACCTACTTTTAAGTGCTGTTATCGCCTTCATAGCAATATCCTCCAAAATCATTAATAATCTCTCCAGAATTGAATGTGGAAGCAAGCAGGGGATCGATGATAAGTGGAATAGATTTATCATAATCACCCACCGTGAAACCGTAGGTTTCTCCATCCAGGCGATAAGATACTTGGACATATTCCCTTTTACCGTCCTTTTCTTGATAGGCTACTGGCTTTGTAAAACACACCGTCCCAAGCCCCGTGGCTATTTCAAGCTCACCTTTATCGTTTACTGTAATCGAATTGAAGCCTTTTAATTTAAGTTTAATCTTATCCACATCGGCACCTGGATTTACGGTGAAAGTTTTTTCCACTTTATTTCCATGAGCATTTAAGCTAAAATCAATCCCGGGGTAAACTTCGTCAAAACTTATCATGTTATAGGTAAGGAGATTACTGCACCATTTGCTTTTATCATTACCGATAAAATAATTTACTTTAGTCTGTGCCTGATCAATACCCCGAGGGGAAATTTTGAACGCTCCCACAAGTTGTTCCTTAAGGGACCAGCCCTTTGTAATCTTGGGCTGGGGCAACTCATCCCTTAATTTATGCTTTAACAGCCTTTTTGCCGCCTTATCATTCGCTTTTACCTCAAACTTGGGCAAAGAATAGACGAGATCACCTTTATCGCTCACATAAACCGTGCCCCCGAAGGTGTTGGCATAAAACTTAACCGACTCGTCTATGATTTGCCCCTGGTTGAAAATGAAGGGGAGCCGTATTGCTGCCACTTTTTCTTTAAAACCGGGCCGCGACTCGTCACTCATCGCTTTTGTGGCATCCGGTCGATCGACACTTTCTTCCGCGTTTGCGGCTGGAACATTGACCCAGGATAGAAAGAAAAGGGCAATGACCAGGGTTAGCAGATACAGGTTTCTTTTAATTCTCCATGGTTTTACCAATACTATCCCTCCACGACAAATATAGAGAAAATATTCTATTTCATGTCGATATTTCCTTCTTCTACTTTAACATATATATCCTACAAATTTATACATTTTTCGACATATTACTACATAGTATTGGTTTAATTGAATGATTAGAATGCCACAACCCGAGTAATAAATTTTTAACCGTTTCGGTTTTGTTTCACGGTTTGAAAATAAAAACGGACGCCGGATGATTCGGCATCGAGTTGAAAGCTTGCTATTTCCCGATGTCAAACGCAACACAGCTTCAAAAAAATAAAAGGCTGCTGTCATATTGTCAGCAACCTGAAAAGGAAGGTTCCCTTCCTCTTAACGCTTGGAGAATTGCGGAGCGCGGCGGGCCTTTTTCAGGCCGTACTTGCGGCGCTCTTTCATGCGCGGGTCCCTGGTCAAAAATCCGGCCTTCTTTAAGGGGGGCCTTAAGTTCGGGTCCGCCAGGATCAGCGCGCGGGCTATGCCCATTTTGATGGCGCCGGCCTGGCCGGTATTGCCGCCGCCCAGCACCCTTGCCCGGACATCGAAGCGGGCGGAAGCGCCGGTAAGCTCCATGGGCTGGCGGACGATCATTTCAAGAGTGCGCCTGCTGAAATATACATCGACCGGCCTGTCGTTGATCGTTACCTTTCCTTCACCGGGAACGAGGTATACCCGCGCTATAGCGTTTTTCCTCCGGCCGGTACCGTAAAACATCACTTTAGCCACAGTCTCTCCTCCTTCCCTAAGTTTGTTGCGCTTGCCATACTTCGGGCTTTTGCGCCTGGTGGGGGTGTTCCGGCCCCTTGTACACCTTAAGCTTTTTAGCCATCTGGGCGCCCAGCCGGGTGTGCGGCAGCATCCCAACGATAGCTTTCTCGACAAGAATTTCCGGCCTGGTTTTCATAACCGTCCCATAGCTTGTCATCTTCAGGCCGCCGGGGTACAGGGAGTGCCTGATATAGTACTTATTTTGCAGCTTATTGCCGGTGAGGACGATCTTCTCAGCGTTTATCACTATAACGTGGTCCCCGGTGTCAACATGCGGGGTAAAGTCGGGCTTGTGCTTGCCGCGCAGGATGCGGGCGGCTTCAACGGCCAGCCTGCCCAGCACTTTCCCTTCCCCGTCCAGGATGTACCACTTGCGGTCCTTAATATCTTCAGGTCTGGCCATAAAGGACTTCATCAATTTTACCTCCTTGCTCTTGGAACAGATACTTACCTGTGGCACGGATCTTTAGCGTCCCGGGGCTCGTGGGATGCAAAAAGCCACATTAAGTATTGTATTACAAAGCTCTGCCAGTGTCAAGGTTATCCAAACAGCCTCGCAGCTATATTTTACAGGTTTATGCCGTATTCCACCGACTCCAAGCACAAACCCCGCGCCGGGGCGGTTGGTCCTGCCAGAAGGCTGTTTTTAGACTCCAGAATTTCTTCCATATCGCCGGGTGACAGTTTGCCCAGCCCAACCCGGATAAGGGTGCCGGCAATCATGCGCGCCATGTGGTAAAGAAAACCGTCCGCCTTAAGTTCAACGCGGATAATTTCCCCCTCCCGCCTGACCAAAGCCTTCATCAGGCAGCGAACCGTCGTATTGACCGGCGTTCCCAGCGCGCGAAACGCGGCAAAATCATGATTCCCGATTAATTTTTTTACCCCCTCACCCATCGCGTCCACGTCCAGAGACCGCGGTACGTGGTAGCTGTAGAGCCGCCTGAAAGGGGAGGGGACCCGGCCGTTATAGACAGTATAGCAATAAGTCTTGGCCGCGGCCGAAAACCGGGCGTGGAAACCGGCCGGAACCTCAATCGAGCTTATTGCGGCTATATCGCGCGGCAAAAGGCTGTTCAGGGCGGGGGCCACCTTTTCCGGCGGCGCCCGCCAGTCGCCGGCATCGAAATTTATGACCTGGCCGCGGGCGTGTACCCCTGAGTCGGTGCGGCCGGCCCCGAATACCTTTATCTCCTGCCCGGCCAGCCTGGAGAGCCGGTTTTCCAGCACCCCCTGCACTGTTTGAAATTTTGTGCCCCTTTGTTCCTGGAAGCCGTGGTAGCAGGTGCCGTCATAGGCTACAACGACCTTTATGTTACGCATGTGTTTACCCTAATTTGGGGACACTCCCTAATTTGTAATTTCCTAATTGGGGACATTCTCTCGCTCTTAAATAGGGGACATTCCTTCGCTTGGAGAATTAAACGTGACGCGACCCCACTCCTTGATTCAAGAAAATAAAGAGTTGGATTACTTAGAAACCAGGAAGGTGTGTCCCCTCACCTTAGCTGGTGTGTCCCCGTACCTTAGCCAGGTGTGTCCCCATTCCTTAGCTCCGGAAGAACAGGGCCGCCAGCAGGGAAACCGCTGAAACACCCAAAGTAATATAGTCGGCCCGCCCAAACACCAAACTAAATAACCTGGACCGGTTCGCGTCAGGCCTGTAACAGCGGGCCTCCATCGCTTCCCCCAGCTCTTCCGCCCGGCGGATAACCTTGGCAAAGAGGGGAACCAAAAGCGGCAAAAGGTATCCGGCCCTGGCCAAAAACCCGCCGGCCATGCCCGCGCCGCGGGACCGCTGGGCTTTCACCAGCAGCTGCGCCTCGATGAATAGAGTAGGTACAAACCTGAGTGCTATCGACATCATCATGGCGATCTCGTGCGCCGGCAGTCCAAGCTTACGCAGGGGGGCAAAGATCGCCTCCAGGCCGGCAGTAAGCTTTATCGGCGGTGTAGTCAGGGTCAAAAGAGCGGCAACTATGATCAGCGTCACCAGGCGAAAAAAAATCTGGCCGCCCGCTGCCAAACCTTCCGCTGTTATTCTTAGCCCGGCGAGAAAAAAAAGAGGGTTGCCCGGTGTTAAAAACACCTGCAATAAAAAAGTAAGGGCCAGGATAAGCCAGAACGGCTTCAAAACCCTATAAAATATTGCCGATTTAAATCCGGATCCGAGGATGCCGGCGGCAACGCAAGCAAAAGTTAACGAGAAGCCCTGCCAGTTGACAGCGGCTAGAGCAATCCAGGAACCGGCGAGTACGATTCCAATTTTAGTGCGGGGATCCAGGCGGTGCAACAGGGATTCCCCGGGTATAAACTGGCCGAATACTATGGAAGACAACAAAATTTATCCCTGTCCTTTTTAAATGGGGTCAGGCTTTACTTTACTTTCTAATCATACCGGCAATCTCCTCCACGGCTTCGTCCAGGGTGAGAATGTCCGTGCGCACAGGCTTCCCCGCCTCAGAGAGCGCGCGCATCATCGCGGCCGCGGCCGGCAGATCGAGCCCGGCTTCCCTTATCTCGGATAAGCAGGTAAAGACTTCACGCGGCTCACCCTCTTTGAGCAGGCGCCCCCGGCAAAGCACGGCCATTCTTGTGGCCACCCGCGCCACCTCTTCCATGTCGTGGGTCACCAGGATCACCGTAACGCCCCGTTCCCGCCTGAGACCTTCGATAATGTCAAAAACGGCTCGCCTGCCGGAGGGATCGAGGCCGGCGGTAGGCTCGTCCATAACCAGCACCTGCGGTCGCATTGCCAGCACCCCGGCTATGGCCACCCGGCGGCGCTGACCGCCGCTCAAGGCGAAGGGGGATATATCCCTCACTTCGGCCGGATTCAGCCCGGACCGGGTGAGCGATTCACAAACCCGCTCCTCTACTTCCTGCGCGCTTAAGCCCATATTTTTCGGGCCAAAAGCAACTTCATCAAATATCGTCTCAGCGAACACCTGCTGCTCTGGCTGCTGGAAAACCAGCCCGACTTCCCGCCATAAACTGCTTCTTACTCGCCTGTCCGCGGTATCAAGCCCCAGAACCGATACTCTCCCGGCGGAAGGTTTTAAAAGGCCGTTAAAATGCTGTACCAGTGTTGATTTCCCGGACCCGGTGGCGCCGGCAACGGCATAAAGTTCCCCGGCCATTATTTCCAGGGAGATTTCCTCCAGGGCGGCAAATTCAAAAGGGGTTCCTGGAGAGTATATGTAAGTTAAGTTTTCCACTTTAACTGCAGGCCCGTCGCTCCTGCCGCCCTGCCGTCCTGTGATCACCGGCATAGAAAGTTTACCATGTCCGTCACCGTTAAAATTCCATCCGGTACCGGGAGACCCCGCCTTTTCAGCCTACGGGCTAAACTGGCGGCAGCGGGCAAATCCAACCCCAGGCGTAAGACTTCGTCTTCCCGGAAAAAAACTTCGCGCGGCGAGCCGCAGAGGGCGATCCTGCCGCGGTCGAGGACCAGCACGCGTCCGGCCTGCGCGGCTTCTTCCATAAAATGAGTGACAAGGAGCACGGTAATCCCCTCTTCCCGGTTCAGCCTTGCCAGTGTTTTCATGAGAGATCGGCGGCCCCGGGGGTCGAGCATTGAAGTGGGCTCATCGAGCAGGATGCAGGATGGGCGCATGGCCAGCACGCCGGCCACCGCCAGGCGTATTTTAAGCCCGCCGGACAGTAAATGCGGCGGGCGGCGCCGGTGTTCTGCGAGCCCGGCAAGGGAAAGGGCCTCATCCACCCTCTCCCGGACCTCATCAGGCGGCAGGCCGAGGTTTTCGGGGCCGAAGGCCACGTCCTCCTCCACCAGTGCGCTGACTATCTGGTTGTCCGGGTTCTGAAAGACCATCCCCACCTGCCGGCGAATTTCCCACCTGCACTCTTCCCTCAGTGTGTTCAGGCCATTCACAAGGACATTTCCTTCATCGGGCAGCAGCAAAGCGTTTATAAGGCGGGCAAGGGTTGACTTACCGGATCCGTTCGGCCCGATTACAGCCAGAAATTCCCCCCGGGAGACTGACAGGTCAATTCCGGACAGGGCCTGCCGCTCGCCCGCAGTCCCCTTCCCATACACGTAAGTGAGGCCTTTAACTTCAATAAAAACCTCCAACTACACAAGCTCCAGGATTACCATCTCAGCCGCGTCGCCGCGGCGGTGCCCGACCTTTATGATCCTGGTGTAACCGCCCGGGCGGCCGGCATACTGCGGGGCTATCTTATCAAAAAGCTTCCGCACGACGTCTTCTTCAAATACATAGGCCAGCACCTGGCGGCGTGCCGCCAGATCACCGCTTTTGGCCTTGGTGACCAGTCTCTCCGCAATGCTTTTAACTTCTTTGGCCCTGGCCTCGGTGGTGTTGATCCGCTCGTCGCGGAAAAGTGAAGTAACCAGGTTGCGCAGCATTGCTTTTCTGTGCCCGGTATTGATCCCCAGTCTCTGGTAGCCCATCTTTACGTCCCTCCCTTACTCGTCGTCTTTTCTAAGCGAGAGGCCCAGCTCGTTCAGTTTATTTATTACTTCTTCAAGGGATTTTTTCCCCAGGTTGCGCACTTTCATCATGTCTTCTTCGTTTTTCTGGATCAGTTCCTCTACGGTGTTGATGCCGGCACGCTTAAGGCAATTGTAAGAGCGGACAGACAGGTCAAGTTCCTCGATAGTCATTTCAAGAATTTTGTCCTTTTGCTCTTCCGGCTTCTCTACCATTATCTCCATATCGTCCACAGATTCAGTCAGTTCAATAAAACGGCGCAAGTACTCGCTTAAAATTTTGGCGGAAAGGCTTGTGGCCTCGTCCGGCCTGATGCTGCCGTCGGTCCACACCTCAAGAGTCAGCTTGTCGTAGTCGGTGATCTGGCCGACCCGGGTGTTTTCTACATTGAAATTAACCTTCTGTACCGGAGTAAAAACAGAGTCAACCGGGATTACGCCGATAATGTGATCCCCTTTTTTGTTCCTTTCAGCCGGGACGTAACCCCTTCCCCTGGACACGGTCAGTTCCATAAAGAGCCTTGAGTTGCTCGCCAGGGTGGCGATAGCCTGGTCCGGGTTAAGGATTTCAACGTCGGCGTCATGAATGATGTCTTTGGCCAGCACAATGCCTTCGCCGGTGGTCTCTATCCGTAAGACCTTCTCTTCATCCCCGTAAAGCTTAAAGCGGATGTTTTTCAAGTTTAAAATTATATCGGTAACATCCTCGACTACACCCGGTATGGTCGAGAACTCGTGCAACACCCCGTCTATTTTGACAGAGGTGACTGCTGCCCCGGGCAGGGATGAAAGAAGGATACGGCGCAGCGAATTGCCGAGAGTGATGCCGTATCCGCGCTCGAGCGGCTCGACAACAAACCGGCCATAATTTTCGTTGACCTCTTCAGGCAATACTTTGGGCTTTTCTATTTCAAGCATAATGAATCCCTCCTTACCAGCGAAACCGGCATCACACGAGACCTACCTGGAATATAGTTCAACAATAAGGTGCTCCCGGACGGGGGCATCAATTTGATCCCTGGTGGGGAGTGCTATTACCCTTCCCCTGCCCTGTTCGGCCTCGGCTTCGAGCCAGGCCGGGGGGATCCTGTCAGACGCCCTTTCGAGCAACTCCTTGATCCTGGGAGAGCCCTTGCTTTTTTCCCGTACCGCCACCACATCGCCGGCACGAAGAAGGAACGAAGGAATGTTGACTTTGCGCCCGTTAACCGTAAAGTGGCCGTGGCGCACGAGCTGCCTGGCCTCATTGCGGGATGCGCCCAACCCCAGGCGAAATACCACGTTATCCAAACGCCTTTCCAAAAGGAGCAAAAGATTTTCACCGGTAACGCCCTGCTGGCGCTCCGCTTTTTCAAAATAGCGGCGGAACTGCCCTTCCAGGACGCCGTATATGCGGCGTACTTTTTGCTTTTCTCTCAACTGTACCCCGTACTCCGAGGTTTTTTTGCGGCCCTGCCCATGCTGGCCCGGCACGTATGCCCGGCGGTCGACGGCGCACTTCTGAGTGTAGCAGCGGTCGCCTTTCAAATAAAGTTTCAGACCTTCACGGCGGCAAAGCCGGCAAACCGATTCGGTATATCTTGCCAAATGCAGCGCACCTCCTATTAAACTCTCCGGCGCTTGGGCGGCCGGCAGCCGTTATGTGGGATGGGCGTAACGTCCTTGATCAGGCTAACTTCCAGTCCGACGGCCTGGAGGGAACGAATGGCGGCTTCCCGGCCTGCGCCGGGCCCCTTCACCATAACCTCTACTTCTTTTAAACCGTGCTCCATCGCCTCTTTAGCCGCATTTTCAGCCGCCATCTGGGCGGCAAAGGGCGTGCTTTTACGGGAGCCCTTAAAACCGACCTGCCCGGCACTCGACCAGGATAACGTATTCCCTTTGTTGTCGGTAATGGTTATCACGGTATTATTAAAGGTCGACTTGATATGGGCCACGCCGAATTCAATGTTCTTGCGCTCGCGCTTTTTAGTCCTGGTTGTACGACGCGCCATTAAATTACCTCCTTATTAACTATTTTTTCCTGCGGATACCCACGGTCTTACGAGGCCCTTTACGGGTCCTGGCGTTGGTCTTGGTGCGCTGGCCGCGCACCGGCATCCCGCGCCGGTGCCGCAAACCACGGTAACAACCGATTTCAATTAATCGCTTTATATTTAAAGCAATTTCCCGGCGCAGGTCACCTTCGACCTTGTAGTTCTTTTCGATAGCATCTCTCAGCCTGGTGATCTCTTCCTCGGTCAGGTTCCTGACCCGGGTATCGATATTTATTCCGGTCTTGACCAAAATTTTTTGAGATGTGGGCTTGCCGATACCGTAAATGTAGGTGAGGGCGATTTCTACCCGCTTATCCCTTGGCAGGTCTACGCCTGCGATACGTGCCATTTATTATTTAACACCTCCCTGGTTTACCCCTGAACCTGCTTGTGTTTGGGATTATCACATATTATCATAACTTTGCCCTTCCTGCGGATGATCTTGCATTTTTCGCACATAGGCCTAACGGATGGCCTTACTTTCACCGTCATAACCTCCAGTTTGGTGGTTGGTGGTTGGTCGTTGGGATAATCCAACTCCGCTGCCACAAACCAATTTATAATTTAAAACTGTTAGTCATTGGTACGTGAAAAACGGTTTACCGAATTTTTTATCCACCAACCACTAACTACTATTAGATCGTTCGTCGCGGGTCGTTAGTCGTCAGGCCTTCTTATTGAAATTCACCTTTGGCGAATTTCCTCTTTTCCCAACCACCAACCACTAACCACCAGCCACTATTTATATCGGTACACAATCCGGCCCCGGCTTAGATCATATGGAGATAATTCAACCATCACCCGGTCTCCGGCCAGGATCCGGATAAAATTCATCCTGATCTTACCTGAAACGTGGGCCAGCACTTTGTGTCCATTTTGCAGTTCTACCCGGAACATTGCGTTGGGCAACGGCTCAATCACAGTACCTTCAACTTCAATTACGTCCTGCTTTGACATTAGGAACCCTTCCAACCTCCTTAAAAATAATTATG
The DNA here is from genome assembly GCA_023481335.1 of Bacillota bacterium. Classification (GTDB taxonomy): domain Bacteria; phylum Bacillota; class Desulfotomaculia; order Desulfotomaculales; family Desulfotomaculaceae; genus JAMCWI01. The sequence continues at coordinate 15,540 of JAMCWI010000102.1, forward strand.
TTCACTCTTGAAGAATATCGAGTAAAGTCTTTATTGCCTTCCGAACATCTGCGTTAGATAAATTTTTACCGGAACCCGCCTTATCCGCCACTTCAACGGCAAGCGAATTATAAAATTTTAAGTGCCTCAAGTTCTTTTTCTTGGGTTTTTCCACTTTTCGCTCTTCTCCGTCAGCGACATAGACCATCGTGCCACTTTCAGTTCCAACCACCAGGTAGAACTTGCCGCTGTCGCGGCCCTGGGTTGAACAAACCAGGCGTCCAATACAGTAGTCGGTAGTCGGTTGTTGGTTGTCGGAGCTACTGTGACTACCAACACGTATTGCAGATCCCACTGTATTTCACTCCTTTACCCGCAAGCAACAACTTCGCGGGCAAGCAACATTAATTAAAATCTGACTACTGACTACTCACTACTGACTACCGCTCCGGCCGCCGGCGATTTATTTGTGTCAATATCTCCGGTTCGCCACCGGTAATAACAACAGTATGTTCAAAATGGGCTGAAAGCTTATTGTCTAAAGTTACCACCGTCCAGTTGTTCGAAAGAGTCCGCACTTCATAAGTGCCCATATTAATCATTGGTTCGATTGCTAATGTCATGCCCTCTTTCAGCCTGGGCCCACGCCCCGGCTTGCCGAAGTTCGGCACCTGCGGCTCTTCATGCATGCTGCTGCCTATGCCGTGCCCTACGTAATCCCGCACAACCGAGAATCCACTCTTTTCGGCATGCGATTGGATCGCGTACGATATATCGGAAAGCCTGTTTTCTGCCCTGGCGCGGTCGATACCGAGGTACAGCGCTTCTTCAGTCACCCCGATCAGGCGCATGGCCTCGCTGCTCACATCACCAACCGGAAAGGTAATCGCGCTGTCACCATAATATCCATTTATTTCCGCCCCCAGGTCAATACTGATAATATCTCCATCCTTTAGTTTTCTTAAACCGGGTATACCGTGCACCACTTCCTCATTCAACGAAGCGCAGATGGTAGCCGGGAAACCGTAGAGCCCCTTGAAGGCCGGCCTGGCCCCCTTGCTTATTATAAAGTCCTCGGCCAAAAGGTCAAGTTCTCCGGTGGAAATCCCCACCTTGACTGACCTTTCAAGTTCGGCAAAAGTTTCGGCCACCACCCGCCCGGCATCCCTCATGTAAGAAAGTTCCCGCTCGGACTTGCAGATAATCATAGCCCACCTACTTAATAAAGCCCTGGTAACTGCGCATTAAGAGATGCGACTCTACCTGCTTCATTGTATCCAGCGCCACGCCGACCACAATCAAAAGGGACGTGCCGCCGAAATAGATATTCGGAATTCTGGTGGCCAGGAGCACAAAGTTCGGCAGGATGGCAATAAGCGCTAAAAATATCGCCCCGGCCAGGGTAACTTTTGTCATTACCCGGCTGATATATTCCGCCGTCGGCCGCCCCGGCCTTAAGCCCGGGATAAAGCCGCCGTACTTTTTGATGTTGTCGGCAACATCTACCGGGTTCATTATAACCGCCGTATAAAAATATGTGAAACCGATAATCAAAAGAGCATATAACATTGTATGGACTACTGAGCCCCAACCGAACCACCTGGAGTAAAAAGCGGCAACCGGGCTATTGGTGAACATATTGGCAATGGTTTCAGGAAACATCAAAAGGGACGAAGCGAATATAATCGGTATAACCCCGGCCTGGTTCACCCTGAGCGGCAGGTGGGTGGTCTGCCCGCCGTAAACCCGGCGCCCCACCACGCGCTTGGCGTACTGCACCGGTATGCGCCGCTGGCCTTCCTGCACCGCCACCACGCCGGCAATGACCAGCGCTCCGATCACCACCAGAATCAAAAGGCTGAATATGTTAATGGTGCCGGCGTTAAGATACTCCACCATCCTGGCAGCGCCCTGCGGCACCCGCGAAACAATGCCGGCAAAAATCAAAAGGGAAATACCGTTACCGATCCCCTTCTCAGTGATCTGCTCGCCCAGCCACATCAAAAAAGTTGTCCCAGCGGTAATGGTTATGGCGGTCATGATATAAGTGGCTACACTCGGGTTTATAAGTGAGCCCTTGACCCCGATCACCACGCCAAGGCCCTGGATAAAGGCCAGCACGACAGTAAGGTATCGAACGTACTGGCTAATCTTTTTCCTGCCCTCTTCGCCTTCCTTGGCAAGCCGCTCAAGGTGCGGTATCACTATTTGCAATAGCTGCATGATGATGGATGCGTTGATGTAGGGCATTATGCCCATGGCGAAAACGGAAAATTTCTTTAAGGCGCCGCCGGAAATAACATCAAAGAAGCCGAAGATAAGCCCGCTGTTGACCAGGTCCGCAAACACATCCGGGTTGATTCCCGGCACAGGTATATGTGCGCCAAGCCGGAAAACAAAAATCATCCCGAGGGTAAACAGTATCTTCGTCCTGAGCTCCGTAACTTTTACGGCACTCTTCAAGCTTTCCAGCAATTAAATCACCTCGGTTTTTCCACCGGCCGCCGCGATTTTTTCCGCAGCCGATTTACTGAAGGCGTGGGCAAGTACGGTAAGGGCTTTTTGCAGTTCCCCATCCCCAAGTATCTTGATCCCGTCTCCGGTTTTCTTTATCACCCGGGCGTCGAGCAATGTTTCAGGCGATACGGTCGCGCCGTTTTCAAAACGGTTTAACTCACTGACATTAATGGATATGATCTCCTTGCTAAACTTGTTGTAAAAACCCCGTTTGGGCATCCGGCGCTGCAGCGGCATTTGGCCGCCCTCGAAACCGGGCCGTACACCGCCGCCGGAGCGCGACTTCTGGCCTTTGTGACCGCGGCCTGCCGTTTTGCCCAGTCCTGAACCGATTCCCTGACCCTTGCGGACAGGCTTCGACCTGGCCCCGGGGGCTGGTTTCAATTCGTGCAGTTTCACTTCAACACCTCCCCCTACGCCTCTTCGACACGCAAAAGATGTTTAACTTTATTGATCATTCCCCTAATTTGCGGGGAATCCTCCTGCTCAACCGAGCTGTTTAGTTTGCCAAGCCCGAGTGTCCGCACGGTGACGCGCTGATCCTGCGGGCGCCCAATGGGGCTCCTTACCAGGGTAATCTTTAACTTGGCCACTGTACTCCCCCCTAACCGAGCAGTTCTTCTACTGTCTTTCCTCGCAAATACGCCACTTGTTCCGGCGTCTTCAAGCTTCTAAGCGCCGCGATGGTAGCGTGGACCATGTTGTTGGCGTTGTTCGAGCCCAGAGACTTGGTGAGTATGTCCCGCACCCCGGCCAGTTCCAGGATCGCCCGCACCGGGCCGCCTGCAATCACTCCGGCGCCGGGAGCGGCCGGTTTTAGCAGTACCCTGCCGGCGCCAAACTCACCAATCACCTCGTGGGGGATGGTAGTACCGGACAGTGGTACAATGATCAGCGATTTTTTAGCGTCTTCTATGCCTTTGCGGATAGCCTCCGGTACCTCACCGGCCTTGCCCAGTCCGGCTCCCACGTGCCCGTTGCTGTCTCCCACCACAACCAGGGCAGAAAAGCTGAACCGCCTGCCGCCCTTAACTACCTTTGCAACCCGGTTGATAAAGACAACCTTTTCAGATAGTTCAAGTTTGTTGGCGTCAATTCTTGCCACCTGTTTACCTCCTTTTTACCTTCGTCGGGGACATACCTGTCACTCTAAAATCGGGGACATTCCTTCGCTGAGGAAACTAAATTTTGTAAAATCGGGGACATTCCTTTACTTTAATCGGGGACATTCCTTCGCTGAAAGAAACAAAATTTAAAAATATTGTCCTGATGATGTTAGAAGAGTAAATGAAATTACTAAAAAAACCGAGAAGGTGTGTCCCCGCACCTTAGCTGGTGTGTCCCCGCACCTTAGACAGGTGTGTCCCCTTTCCTTAAAACTCCAGTCCGCCTTCCCGGGCCGCGTCGGCCAAGGCCTTGACCCGGCCGTGGTAGACATAGCCGGCACGGTCAAAAACTACTTTCGCAATTCCGGCTTCCCTGGCTTTTCGGGCCAGAAGCCCGCCCACCGCAACAGCAGCTTCCTTGTTGCATTTATTATAATGCTTTTCTTTTAATTCCGGCGACATGGTGGAGGCAGACACGAGTGTAACTCCTCGGCTGTCGTCGATCACCTGCGCGTAAATATTGTTCAAGCTGCGGTAGATATTCAACCTGGGCCTTTCAACACTGCCGGAAATCTTTCTTCGCACGCGGCTGTGTCTTTTAGCCCGTAAAACATTTCGGTCGGGACGATTGATCACTTGTCACGTCACTCCTTACTTTCATCTGGTACCGGATTCATAAATGGTTCGCGTGCAACTGGATACCGGATGTCAGACTTTAGTGCGAATTGTTACAACTACTTTTAATTTCTCCTTAACCTGCCCTTGCCTCCGGCCACCGGCTTCCGGGCTTCAGGCTTACTTCTTCCCTTTGCCGCCTGCTTTACCGACCTTGCGCCGGATGTATTCTCCCTCGTACTTGATCCCTTTGCCCTTATAGGGCTCGGGTTCCCGGACGGCACGGACTACGGCGGCAAGGGCGCCTACTTTTTCCTTGTCAATGCCCTTTATGCTGATTTTTGTCGGGACAGGCACTTCGATTTCCAGTTCGGCCTCCGGCTCTATCTCAACCGGCTTGGAATAGCCTACAGCCAGCACCAGCTTGTTCCCCTGCTTGGACGCCCGGTAGCCGACGCCCACCAGTTCCAGGTTCTTTTGAAAACCCTGCGTCACACCCAGTACCATGTTGTTAATAAGAGTGCGGGTCAAACCGTGCAAAGACTTGTGCAGCTTGTTGTCAGTGGGCCGCTCCACTGTGATGCTTCCGTTTTCTTGCTTAATAAGCATATCCCGGTGTAGTTCTCTTTCCAACTGGCCCTTCGGGCCCTTTACCCGGACGGTGCTGCCGTCTATCAGGACGTCCACCCCTGCGGGCACCGGGATCGGCTTTTTACCAATCCTGGACATTTTGCTTTACCTCCCGCTTATCCATCATCCAGTTTGCGTTTACCAGATATAACAAATTACCTCGCCGCCCAAACGTTCTTTGCGCGCAGTCTTATCAGTCATAATCCCTCTTGGAGTTGAGATAATGGCGATGCCCAAACCTCCCAGAACCCTGGGGATCTGGTCTTTTCTGGCATAAACGCGCAGGCCGGGCTTGGATATTCGCTTCAAACCGGTGATCACCCGTTCTTTGTTGGTTCCATATTTAAGGTAAACCCGGATAACCCCCTGCTTGCCGTCATCAATAAATTCACAGTCCTTCACAAACCCTTCCTCTTTCAAGATGCTGGCTATGGCCTTCTTCATCTTGGAAGCCGGCGCCTCCACTTTATCGTGATGAACCGTGTTGGCGTTACGGATCCGGGTCAAGAAGTCTGCAATGGGATCGGTCATAACCACGTGTGATTACCTCCTTCTAAGATTACCAGCTGGCTTTCCGAACTCCCGGAATCTCACCGCGGTAGGAAAGTTCCCTAAAGCAGATCCGGCAAATCCCAAATTTGCGCATGTAACCGTGGGGACGCCCGCAAAGCTTGCATCTATTATGGACCCGCACTTGAAATTTGGGCGGGCGCATTGACCTGTTGATCATCGACTTTTTTGCCACCAGCTTCCCTCCTTTTTGGGAAGTGAGATGTGCGATGTGAGAGGTGAGATTTTAATGTTGGAATCGGCTGCGCCGATTCCTTCACCTGTCTCTCACTTCTAACTTCTCACTTCTCACTTCTAAATTACGCTGCCCGGAAAGGCATGCCCATCTGCCGTAATAGTTCCTTTGCTTCTTCATCGGTCCTGGCCGTGGTCACAAAGATTATGTCCATCCCACGCACCTTGTCAATTTTGTCGTAATCGATTTCCGGAAAGATCAGCTGCTCTTTGATCCCCATGCTGTAGTTGCCCCGCCCGTCAAAGGACTTCGGAGAGATGCCCCGGAAGTCCCGCACCCTGGGAAGGGCCACGTTAAAGAGTTTGTCGACAAATTCATACATGCGCCTGCCTCGCAGCGTCACTTTTGCCCCAACCGTCATCCCGGCGCGTAGCTTAAAAGCCGCGATTGACTTTTTCGCTTTGGTCACTACCGGGCGCTGGCCGGTTATTATCATCAGGTCGTTAACGGCGGCGTCAACCACCTTGGAATTTTGAATTGCCTCACCCAAACCCATATTAATAACGACTTTTTCCAGCCTGGGTACCTGCATTACGTTTTTATAGCCAAACTTTTGCATCATTGCCGGCACCACATCTTTGCCGTACTTCTCCTTCAACCTGATCATTGTTCTTTACCTCCCTTCTGGGACGTGAGATGTGTGATTTGGGAGGTGTGAGGTGTGATTTCAAGGTGGAAATCGGCGAAGCCGATTTCTTCATCTGTTCCCACTTCTCACTTCCCACTTCTCACCTCTCAAATGACTTCTCCGCATTTCTTGCAGATGCGGGTTTTTTCACCGTTGTCGAGAAATTTCCGGCCCACCCGGGTAGGCCGGTTGCACTTGTTGCAAAATAACATTACATTTGAGCTGTGGATCGCGGCCTCCCTGGCCACAATGCCCCCCTGCGGAGCTTTCTGGGTTGGCCTGGTGTGGCGTTTGGCAATATTTACCCCTTCAATTATAACCCTGCTCTTTTCCGGGATTACTTCCAAAACCTTTCCCTTTTTGCCGATGCTCTTGCCGGCGACAACGAGTACTGTGTCGCCCTTCTTAACATGCACCTTTGGCCTCATTGTTTAAATCTCACCTCCAGTTCAGTCGTCAGTCACCTGTCACCAGGCTTGTCGAAATTCAGCTTTGCCTGACGTCTGACGGTCTAAGGAAAGGGGATACGCCTGTCAATGGTATGGGGACACACCTTCTTGGTTTCTAAGTAATCCAACTCTTTATTTTCACGAATCAAGGAGTGGGGTCGCATCACGTTTCATTCTCCAAGCGAAGGAATGTCACCAACTTTACAGTGAAGGAATGTCCCCTTATCGGACGTCCGACGACTATAATACTTCCGGGGCCAGGGAAATTATTTTCATAAACTCGCGATCCCTGAGTTCTCTGGCTACAGGGCCGAAGATCCGGGTGCCGCGGGGGCTCTTGTCGTCCTTGATTACGACGGCGGCATTTTCGTCAAACTTGATATACGATCCGTCGGGCCGCCGTACTTCCTTCTTGGTGCGCACCACCACGGCCTTTACTACCTCCCCCTTTTTGACGACGCCACCGGGGGACGCCTCCTTTACCGAGCATATAATGATATCCCCAATACTGGCGTAACGGTGCAAAGACCCGCCCAGGACGCGGATACACATCAACCTGCGGGCGCCGGTATTGTCTGCAACCTTCAACATGGTCTGGACCTGTATCACGCCTAAAACCTCCTAATCCCACATCACATTTGTTCTGCTCTTTCCAGGATGTCCACAACCCGCCAGCGCTTTTCTTTAGAGAGAGGCCGGGTTTCCATTATTTTAACTTTATCGCCTATACGGCAGGAATTTTTTTCATCATGCGCCTTGAACTTCCTGGTACGACGGGAGGTACGCTGATACAGGGGGTGCCTTACCAGGGTTTCGACCGCCACAACCACGGTCTTATCCATTTTATCGCTTACCACCTTGCCGGTGACAACCTTTCGTACTCCTTGCCCTTCCGCCAAAACTATACCTCCCTCCGTTGAGAAGTGAGATGTGTGAGGTTGGAAGTGAGAAAAATTATTGGCTGCTTCCCTGCCTCACTTTATCCTTTAGAACCTGGCGCCTGTATGTCAGGCCCGCTGGATGCCCAGTTCCCGTTCCCGCATGACGGTCCTTACCCGGGCTATTTTCCGTCTCGTTTCCTTTAACTTCATCGGGTTATCCAATTGCCCGGTGGCCATCTGAAAACGAAGTCTAAACAGTTCATCTTTCGAGTCGTGCAGCTTTTTGGCCAGTTCGGCATCGGTGAATTCCTTCAATTCCTTAACTTTCATTGACCTCACCTGCTTCCCCGCGTTTAACAAATTTAGTTTTTATCGGTAGCTTGTGGGACGCCAGCCGCAAGGCTTCAACGGCGATCTCCTCGCTGATACCGGCAAGTTCAAACATGATCCGGCCCGGCTTTACCACCGCCACCCAATACTCGGGGTTACCCTTTCCCGAACCCATCCGGGTTTCGGCCGGTTTTGCGGTAACGGGCTTGTCGGGGAAAATCCTGATCCAAACTTTGCCGCCCCGCTTGATGTAACGGGTCATGGCGACACGCGCCGCCTCAATCTGGCGGTTGGTTATCCAGGCCGGCTCCATGGCCATAAGGCCGTATTCGCCGAAATCAATCTCTTTACCACCCTTGGCCTTTCCTTCCATGCGGCCGCGGTGCTGTTTTCTAAATTTAACCCTCTTCGGTATGAGCATCTTTACCTGCCTCCTTCACCGGAGGCCGCCGCCCTTCTGCAGGCCGGGGCCTGGGAGAAACCTTGGCTTCCGGTAAAACTTCTCCCCGGTATATCCAGACTTTGATTCCGATTTTGCCGTAAGTGGTTTTTGCCTCGGCAAATCCGTAGTCAATGTTTGCCCTCAAGGTATGCAGAGGCACCTTGCCCTCGCTGTACCATTCGGTGCGGGCAATTTCAGCGCCGGCCAGGCGTCCAGAACACATGACTTTGATCCCCTTGGCGCCCATTTTCATGGAGCGGGAAACAACCTGCTTCATGGCCCTTCTAAAAGCAATACGCTTTTCAATCTGGGCCGCCGCGTTTTCGGCCACCAGTTGGGCGTCGAGTTCCGGCACCTTTATTTCAACAATGTTTACACTTACTTGTTTGCTTGTAATTTTCTCAAGAGTCTTGCGCAGGTTTTCCACTTCCGCGCCGCCCCGGCCGATTACGATACCCGGCTTGGCAGTATGGATGGAAACCTTCACCCTGTTGGCCGCCCGCTCGATCTGGATGCGGGAAATACCGGCGGCATATAGCTTCTTTTTTATGAATTCCCGTATTTTTATGTCCTCGTGCAATAGCGGGGCAAAATTCTTTTTATCGGCAAACCATTTCCCTTCCCAGTCACGGATGATGCCGATACGCAGGCCTTTGGGATTTACTTTTTGGCCCAAAATCAACCCTCCTTAGTATCGCTGACCACAATGGTGATGTGGCTGCTGCGCTTGCGCTGGAGATCGGCCCTGCCCATGGCCCGCGCCGAAAATCGCTTTAAGGTCGGCCCCTGGTCGACAAAGGCACCCTTGACAAAGAGTTCGTCCCTGTCGGCCTGAAGGTTATGCTCAGCATTGGCCGTGGCAGACTTAAGCACCTTGGTGACAGCCATTGATGCCCTTTTCGGCGTATATTGCAAAATGGCTAGTGCTTCACTTACTTTTTTCCCCCGGATAAGGTCCACCACCAGGCGCACCTTTCTCGGGGATATCCTGATATATTTGGCAATGGCTCTTGCTTCCATCTTATTTACCCCCTCGTGAAAGCTTACTTCAACGCGGTTGACCTTTCCGTGTGGTGGCCGTGGCCCCTGAAATGCCTGGTGGAAGCGAACTCACCAAGCTTGTGGCCGACCATGTCTTCTGTAATATATACAGGTATGTGCTTCTTCCCGTCGTGAACCGCAATGGTGTGTCCCACCATCTGCGGGAAAATAGTCGACGCTCTCGACCAGGTCTTGATCACTTTCTTCTCGTTGGCTTCGTTCATCTTCTCAATTTTGGCCAGAAGCTTTTCCGCCACATAAGGACCCTTTTTTAAAGAACGTCCCAAAGATTTTAACCCTCCTTTTCAGTAGTCAGTAGTCTGTAGTCTGTCGGTCTAAGGTATGGGGACACACCTTCTTGGGTTCTAAGTGATCCAACTCTTTATTTTCGCGAATCAAGGAGTGGGGTAGCATCACGTTTCATTTTCCAAGCGAAGGAATGTCCCCAACTTTACAGGTAATCGGTAAAAGATACGTTAAAGTTCCAGCATCGACTGTATCTAATTTCCCAGGCAGTCGCCCGGTGGTAAAGTGCCTGCCGGCAGGCAGCGTTCAATTAATTCTGACTACTGACTACCGACTACCGCTACTTGGTTCTTCTCTTCACGATCAGGCGGTCGCTGGGCTTTTTCTTGCGCGTGCGCGCGCCGAGCGCCGGTTTGCCCCACGGGGTAACGGGGTTGCGGCCGATTGGCGAGCGGCCCTCGCCGCCGCCGTGCGGGTGGTCGACCGGGTTCATCACGACGCCGCGCACAGTCGGGCGGATCCCCATCCAGCGCTTGCGGCCGGCTTTACCGACAGTGATGTTTTCGTGATCGACGTTCCCCACCTGGCCGATGGTGGCCCGGCATACCTGTAGTAAAAGACGCATCTCGCCCGAAGGCATCCGGATGTTTGCGTACTTGCCTTCCTTGGCCATTAACTGCGCCGATGCTCCGGCAGAGCGGACGAGTTGGCCGCCTGCCCCGGGCTTAAGCTCGATATTGTGGATCATTGTGCCCACCGGAATATTTTTTAACGGCAGCGTATTGCCCACCTTAATATCGGCTTCCGGACCGGACATAACGGTCTGTCCCACAGTCATGCCAACCGGTGCGATGATGTAACGCTTTTCGCCGTCAGCGTAATGCAAAAGAGCAATCCTGGACGCCCTGTTGGGGTCGTACTCAATCGTTGCCACTTTGGCCGGAATACCGTCTTTATTGCGCTTAAAATCAATAATCCGGTACATTCGCTTGTGCCCGCCGCCCTGGTGCCTTACCGTAATCCGGCCGCCGTCATTGCGCCCGCCCCTGTTTTTCAAAGGTTTTAAGAGTGATTTTTCGGGCTCGGTAGAGGTTATTTCGTCAAAGGTCGAAACGGTTACAAACCGCCGGCCGGGCGAGGTTGGTTTAAATTTCTTTACACCCAAAGGTGACACACCTCCTTTTTACAGGAAACTTAAAAATCTTATAAAGTCTCAAATCCTTCAATTTTATCGCCTTTACGAAGGGTCACGATTGCTTTTTTACGGTCGGGGGTCTTGCCCCAG
>JAMCWI010000141.1 GCA_023481335.1 Bacillota bacterium
TGATGCAGAGGCTGACCGACACCGGAGCGATGGACTACACCATCATCGTTTCCGGCCTGGGTCTCAATGATCGGCAGCGCGGTCATGGAACCGGCGCCGAGGTCGTCAGAGAGCTTGCAGGCCCGCTCTAAAAGCCGGCTGTGCAGGTTGAAAACGTCGCCCGGGTAAGCCTCGCGGCCCGGCGGGCGGCGCAGCAGCAGGGACAGCTCGCGGTATGCGGAAGCCTGCTTCGAAAGGTCGTCGTAAATGATCAACACATGTTTGCCCTGCGCCATGAACTCTTCGCCCATGGCCGCTCCGGCGAACGGCGCGATATAGAGGAGCGGCGCCGGGTCGGAGGCGGTGGCGGAAACGATGATGGTGTAGTCCATCGCTCCGGTGTCGGTCAGCCTCTGCATCACGTTGGCCACAGTGGACTGCTTTTGCCCGACGGCCACGTAAATGCAGATGACGTCCCCGCCCTTCTGGTTGATGATGGCGTCAATGGCGATGGCTGTCTTGCCGGTCTGGCGGTCGCCGAGGATAAGCTCGCGCTGGCCGCGGCCGATGGGAATCATCGAGTCGATGGCTTTCAGTCCGGTCTGCAGCGGCTGGTGCACCGACTTGCGGAAAATAACGCCGGGGGCGATCTTTTCAACCGGGTTGAACTTGTCGCTCTTGATCGGACCCTTGCCGTCCAGGGGCAGTCCGAGGGGGTTAACCACCCGGCCGATCAGGGCGTCGCCGACGGGCACCGATACGATCCGCCCGGTGCGCTTGACCGTGTCCCCTTCTTTGATCTGGGTATAGGGTCCGAGAATAACACAGCCGATGTTGTCTTCTTCCAGGTTTAAGGCCATACCGAGCACGCCGCCGGTGAACTCTAAAAGTTCCATGGACATGCAGCCCATCAGGCCGTAGACGCGGGCGATACCGTCGCCGACCTGGATGACGGATCCGACGTCGGCCACCTCAATCTGTGACTGGTACTTGTCTATTTGCTGCTTTATAATCGAACTGATCTCTTCAGGTCGCAAATTCATCTACTTATTTCACCCCTTGTCCGGTTAACTTATAGCCTTTAAGCGCTCTCTCATGTCACATAACCTTGTTTTGACGCTGCCGTCGATAATTTTATCCCCTATCCGCACTACTACCCCGCCGACGAGCGATGGGTCAACACTGTATGACACCCGCACTGTTTTGCCGGTCATTTTGGCCAGGGTCTTGTCCATACCGGCTTTTTCCGCGTCGTTCAGCTCCACCGCTGAAGTAACACTGGCTGTCACTGTATTTCGCCCTTCGTTGGCCCGCTTGACGAATTCGGCCGTAATATCTCCAAAAAAGGTCTCACGCCGGCGATCCACCAGCAGAGCCAGGAAATTGGCCGTAACAGGGGATATCTTGCCGGAAAAGAGCTTTTCCAGCAGCTCTTTTTTATCGTCCGCGGTGATCTGGGGGTGGAAAAGGACTTTTTGCAATTCTTCGCTTTCGTTCAGGATAACCTCCAGGGACTTCAACTCCTGCTCGATCCGGTCGACCGCGTTATCCCTGACGGCTATATCATACAGCGCTTCGGCGTAGCGGCCGGCAACAGCCCCTTTTAGCATGGCAATTCCCCTGCCTCTTTAATGAATTCCTGAACCATGCTGTGCTGGATGTCGTCCGTAATCTTCCGGCCGATAATTTTGCCGGCCACCAGAACGGACAGGTTGGCCACCTGGTCGCGAAGTTCGGCCATGGCCTTGTCTTTTTCGCGCTGTATTTCGGCGAGAGCTGCCTCTTTTTGCCTGACAGTCTCTTTCTTGGCGTTTTCCAGGATCTCCGCGGCCTGATCTTCGCCTGCCTTGGAGGCTTTCTGGATGATCTCCTGGGCCTGTTCGCGGGCGCGCCGCATTTCGGCCTCGTAGCCGGCTTTCAACTGCTCGGCTTCCTGCCGCTCTTTTTCAGCTGCGGCGACATTGTTCTCAATATGATCTTGGCGGTCCTGCAGTACTTTTGTCAGCGGTTTGTAGACCACAGCGCGCAGGAATATCAATAAGATTATGAAGTCAGCTATTTGCGCTAGCAGAGTTGCATTAAACTCTAACACCGGTTCCCCTCCTTTCAACTCCCTGCCTTTTCAAGGTAGTTGAATAAAACGCGCTATTCCAGCTTAAAAGGATAAACCCTAGAAGATGTTGTTCGGCAGTCGCAGAAACTCCCACTTTTTGTAAAAACGGCTTTAACGTATTACCGGGCGGGCCGGCATTGTAATATCTTCAGGCAGGCCTTAGCCCCGGATATCTCTTTGCTTTTCTAAAGCAATTTTCCTTGTTTTTTGACCTGTCCGGTGATGTTGGGTTACAGGAACCCGGCCGTTAGACGCCAGATTCCTGTAGCTTCCAACTCCATTAATCCATCGGGGACATTCTCTGTAATCGGGGACATTCCTCTGTAATCGGGGACATTCCTCTGTAATCGGGGACATTCCTCGTAGAGGTGTGTCCCCATTCCTTTATCGGTGTGTCCCCATTCCTTTATCGGTGTGTCCCCATTCCTTTTTGTCCCCATTCCTTTTAGAAAGTACGATTCCGGTTAGGACGCTTTCCCCAAGAGCATGAAAGCGATAACGACCGCGATAATAGGCATAGCTTCGATCAGACCGACGGAGATGAACATAAGGGTTTGAAGAGTACCCTTTGCCTCCGGTTGACGGGCAATACCTTCGACCGTCTTTCCGCTGACGAGACCATCACCGATACCGGCGCCCAGAGACGCTAAACCCACTGCCAGAGCGGCTCCAAGAGCAGCAGCTGCGGATAGTTCCATTAATTTCCCCTCCTTTCCAAGGTAAAATTGAATGCAAAAATGTTGTTTAATGGTGGTCTGCAACCGCCTGGGACACATAAACGATACTGAGCATGGTAAAGATGAATGCCTGAATGAGTCCTACGAAGATACTGAAGGCCAGCCAAATGGTCGATGCGACGAACCCGCCGAGCACATGGGTCCAGCCGCCTAAAAGGCCCAGCAAGACGGCGACCAGCACCTCGCCGGCATAAATGTTCCCGTATAGACGGAAGGTCAGCGTAATGGGCTTGGCTAAATCCTCAACTATGATGATGGGAAGGAAAAGTGGGAAAGGCTCAAGGTAATGTTTGAAGTATTTCAGCCCCTTATACCTGATCCCGAAGATGAAGATCAGGAAAAAGGTGCATAGCGCCAGGGCCATTGTGGTGTTGTAGTCCGCCGTCGGGGAACTCATGGTAGGGACTAGTCCGATCAGGTTGGAAAACAATATAAAGATGAAATACGTTATTACAATGGACAGCAGGGCGTTGCCTTTTTTCTTGTCCATGTTTTCATAGACCAGCCCCCTGATGAACTCCCAGACCGCCTCCAAGACGTTTTGGGTGCCGTTCGGCCGCCGCATGTTGGCGTTGCGGGTGGCCACGATGCCGAAAATGGCTACCAGGATCATGACGACCCAGGTCATAACCATGGTCTTGACGTTGAAAGCAAGGTGCATGTTGCCTACCGTCACCTCATAGGGATGGTGCGGCCATTGCCAGAAATTCAGTCTCTCTTCCACTTGTTCAAAACTCAGCATATCTCTTATCTCACCCCTTTCTGATTTAAATTTTTATTGTATCTGAAAGCTGCGCTTTCTCTTGCTTCGCGGATGAGTCCTCCGACTGTTATAAAAGTAAAAAGGCAGGGGGCGATAAACATGCCTGCTGCCGTGGCGAAAATATTTATATTTACTATTTGGACGCGGGAAACAAAAAAGAGGACGGCAATAACAACGGATAGGCGCATTGGAAAGCCGGCCTGCATCTTAGCTTTGGCGGACGGTATTGCAATATTTTCGATGGCGCGTATGCGCCGTCCCAAAAAATAGGCATTCCACATGCCTGCGGCAGCGCCTATGAACAGTCCGAGGACCACGGGATCCGCCGGCTTCAGCAGCAGCATAAGGCAAAAGAACACCAGAATGCCCGCAGATAATTTTAGGGTCCTGGACAGCTGACCGCCAAAATCCCAATCCTGCATTATTTACTACTCCCTCTCCCTGAAAAAACCCGTTAAGGTTTTATATACACCAACAATACCGGCGAAAATCCCTAACAGCACTCCCGCCAGCATGAACCATGGGCCGGTGGCTAATTTTTTATCTAAATACTGCCCGCCGTAGTAGCCCAGCACCACTGTCAAAGCCAGTTCCGCACTGATCGTGGTGGTGAGCGCCAGAGCCTGCAGCGCCCCTCCCTGGTCCTTTTTTTTATTCTCTTTTTTCTTATCTTTTTTATTATCTATCTTTGCTGCCATAAGGCTTCAGCCTACTTGCACACCAAAAAACTTTTTAAAAATTGCCCTTAAAATGATAGCGCTTAAAACAGGTTTCCTTGTGAAAGTATGAACGCAGATGGGTATCAAAAACAGTCAATTAATTAATTTCTACACAAACGCCATTATTCCTCCACCCTGAAAAAGAATTTTTCTAAAAGGACGGATTTTTTTTAACCCCTCGCGGCCCCTGCAAAATGCGACAGGGTACGGTTCTCTTGCCGCACTTTGGTTTACTTAAGTTAGCTTTCACGGAGAGCTTTGCCCCATACTTTTTTATTTTATTCCTGTATGGGCGAAAACTCTTCCGGCGGTGTACCTGTAAGGCCGAAGCGAAAAAGGATGGCCCGGGCAATCCGCCCGGAAGCGAGGCCGTCACCGTATGGGTTGACTGCATTGGCCATGCGGCTGTAGTGCGCCCTGTCATCCAAAAGCAGCCTGGCCTCGTCCTCCACAGCGGCTCGGTCCGTGCCCACCAGGCGCACGGTACCGGCTGTAACGGCCTCCGGCCGCTCGGTGGTGCCGCGCAGCACCAGGACAGGCTTGCCCAGGGCGGGCGCTTCTTCCTGAAGGCCTCCGGAATCGCTCAAAACCATATAGGAGCGGTGGATCAGGTTGACAAAGGGGAGGTAATCCATGGGTTCGGTCAGCAGGACACGCGGGAGGCCACCCAGGACTTCCTCTACCGCCCCGCGCACCAGGGGATTTTTATGGACTGGAAAAACAACCTGCACGTCAGGATAGGACAAAACCAGGTTTTTTAAGGCCCGGTAGACCTCGCGCAGCGGCTCGCCCAGGTTTTCCCGCCGGTGGGTCGTAACCAGGAGCAGGCGGTAATTTTGAAAATCCAGGTTGTCCAGGGCCGGGTCTTCAAAGCGGTAATTGGGGCGGACGGTAGATAAAAGAGCGTCTATTACGGTGTTACCCGTGACGAAAATGCTCCCGGGCGGCACACCCTCCGCCAGCAGGTTTTCTCTCGCCGTCCGGGTCGGGGCAAAGTGCAGGTCGGTCAGCACACCGGTAAGGTGGCGGTTTATTTCTTCAGGAAAGGGGGAGTACTTGTTCCCCGTGCGCAGGCCCGCCTCGACGTGGCCGACCGGAACCTGGTTGTAAAAGGCGGCCAGCGCCCCCACGAAGGTGGTGGTGGTATCGCCGTGCACCAGCACCAGACCGGGCTTTTCTTCAGCCAGCACTTCCCGCATGCCTGCCAGGGCCCGTCCGGTAATGTAGAAAAGGTCCTGTTCCTGCTTCATTATGTTAAGATCGTGGTGCGGGGTGATCGAAAAAAGATCCAGCACCTGGTCCAACATTTCCCTGTGCTGTGCGGTAACGGCAACCCGGCAGTCGATCTCGCCTTCATGCCGCTGGAGTTCTTTGACGAGGGGCGCCATTTTTATAGCTTCGGGCCTTGTGCCGAACACGGTTAGAATTTTAAGCAATAATTTTTACATCTCCTATTTTAGAGGTTGGCCGTTAGTGGTTGGTGGTTGGGAACATTAAAGGTGTCGGCCTCTTAACTTATTAACTCAACTTTCGCACATTGAAAATCCAAGCCGATACCTGAAACAATTGGGCAAACTGCTAAAAAACTTCATCATGAGGTCATCGACCTCCCGTTCTGATAAAAGCTA
>JAMCWI010000156.1:0-1249 GCA_023481335.1 Bacillota bacterium
ACGCCGGGCCTTATAGCATCCCAAATCATTTTGCCCCCCCAGGTAGATTAAGAGCAGGGCACCGGCAATGGCCGCCGCCTGGCCCACTTTGCTTCCCAGAAAGCCTCCCGCGTACCAGCCCAGCAGCGGCATGAAGATGTGAAAAACCAGAATGGTCAGGCTGATAACGGCAATTTGCCTTCGGGTAACCCCGGCCATACCAATGCCCACGCATAAAGAAAAAGCATCTGACCCCAAGGCAACAGCCAGGGCCAGGATCGTAAGCAGATCCAATGTAACACGTCCTTTGCTTGCTTATGGGTGATTCTTTGGGGTCGGGCAGTCGGCCATCGGCTTTTTTGGCCTGGCAGCCAGGCAGACGCTTTATCTACTCTCAGTATTTATGTATGACCCAAAATATTAGAAACACACCCTTAGGTATTATATCTATGTCCAGTTGCAAAAAAATAACCCTGCATGAAGGCGAAAAAGGCCGCTGGCCGACGGCTGATGGCCTGACCCGAAAGGAATACCCTTAAGCCTAAGCACGCACTATTTCCGCTGCGGCACGGCGGAGGCGGTTCATGACGGCGAGGCCGATGCCTTGGGTTTCGATGCCTTCTGCCAGGATGACATCTACTTTAAGTTGATCGAACTCCCTTAACCGGCTAAAGAGTAAGGCGGCCGCGTTGGAGGGGGTTTTTCTTTGGCCTAGGGTGAGCACCTTTGCCCGGTCGGCATAACCGGCGGCATTTTCCTCGGTGGACAGGATGCCAATTTTCTTGTTTGCGGCAGCTAGCTCCTGCGCACGACGGGACAGAGCTTGCCGCACCTTTTCCGGCTCCCCCTCAAAAAGAATAACCGGAGCGGTCGGGGCATAGTGAATGTATTTCATGCCCGGGGAACGGGGCACTTGGCCTTGCGGCAATTTTTCTCCCAGCACCGAAGGGTCCAGGGTGACATTTTTGAGAACTCCGGCCAGTTGTTCATAGGTAACACCGCCGGGGCGTAAAATCACCGGGACATCGCCGGTTATATCCAAAACGGTGGACTCTACACCCAGATCGGCAGGCCCTCCGTCCAGGATGGCATGCACTCGCCCCTCCAAATCGGCCTGAACATGGGCTGCGGTGGTGGGGCTGGGGCGGCCGGACAAAGGTGCTCACCCTAGGCCAAAGAAAAACCCCCTCCAACGCGGCCGCCTTACTCTTTAGCCGGTTAAGGGAGTTCGATCAACTTAAAGTAGATGTCATCCTGGCAGAAGGCATCG
>JAMCWI010000156.1:1259-4964 GCA_023481335.1 Bacillota bacterium
GGCTAAAAAGGCTGACGGCTGATGGCTGACAGCTGACGGCTGACGGCTGATGGCTGATGCTCCTCGGAATAACTCCGACAAATATCAAAAGCCTACCCCTCCAAATCGGCCTGAACATGGGCTGCGGTGGTGGGGCTGGGGCGGCCGGACCGGTTGGCGCTGGGGGCTGCTATGGGTAACCCGGCAGCCTTTATTAAAGCTAACGCAACCGGATGATCGGGCATTCGAATGGCCACTGTGGCCAAGCCACCGGTTACTTGCTGAGGAATCTCTTTAGATTTGGGAACCACCAGGGTTAAGGGTCCGGGCCAGAATTGTTCCATTAAAGGCAGTGCCTCCGGGGGTAGGTTCGGGCTGAGCTGCTTTGCCATCTCCTGATCGGCCACATGTAAAATCAAAGGATTGTCCGAGGGTCGGCCCTTGGCCCGGTAGATCCCCGCCACAGCCTCTCCATCTAATCCGTTGGCTCCCAGGCCATAGACAGTCTCCGTAGGAAAGGCCACAAGGCCCCCGTTTTTTATGATTTCTGCCGCCCGGGAAATAATTTCCGGGTCAGGACTTTCAGGGTTCAGTTGCCATATTCGAGTTTGTATGCTTTCCATAATATGCATCTCCGTCCTTACGGGGGAAATTATATCATGTTTTGTTGCAGGATGCTATTCGGCGGGGTAGGCTTTTGATATTTGTCGGAGTTATTCCGAGGAGCATCAGCCATCAGCCGTCAGCCGTCAGCTGTCAGCCATCAGCCGTCAGCCTTTTTAGCCTTTAGCCTAGGCTTTAGTTTTTATAGAAGTTTTAGAGGTAAATGCTGAGTGTGGAATTCGTTGGAATAAAACGGTTTGCATAATGAATAGGATCTGGGTAAAGAGGCGGTATTCCTTGAGAGGGCTAAAACCCTAAAGCCGAAAGCTGAAAGCTGAAAGCTGAAAGCTGAAAGCTGACGGCTGATGGCTGATGGCTGATGGCTGACGGCTGATGGCTGACGGCTGATGGCTGACGGCTGATGGCTGACGGCTGATGGCTGACGGCTGACGGCTGACGGCTGATGGCTGACGGCTGACGGCTGACAGCTGACAGCCCGACCCCAAAGGAATACCCCAAAGCTACGGGAGGAAAAGCCGTGGATTTTTGGTTGTATTTCTGGTCGGCCCTGGGAATTGGGGCTTTGCATGCGTTGGAGCCGGGGCATGGCAAGAGCATTATGGGGGCTTATTTAATTATGTCCCGGGGCAAATCCCGGGATGCTGTACTCCTGGGTCTGACTTCCGCTATTACCCACACCCTGGTAATTATCGTGATGGCAGTACTGGCCCACTCGGCTGCAGCCATGGTTATGTCCAATGCTACGGTGCCGCAGGAGCGCGTAGAACTTTGGCTAAAGTTAATTTCCGGTGCCATTATCATTTTTGTGGGTCTGCGGATGATGCTGCGAAAAAATGATTCCTGTGGTTGCGGCTGCGGGGGAGCCCATCATTATCCGAAGTTCTCCGTGAAAAAATTCAGCCAGCCCAAGGGCAATTTGTTGGATGTGCTCATGCTGGGCTTTACGAACGGTCTCCTGCCCTGCCCCAGCGCCCTGGCAGTGCTGCTGCTTTCCGTCAGCAGCGGGGCCATGCTGAGCGGCCTGGCATTGGTGCTTGCCTTTGGCGTCGGCGGGGCCATCGCCTTGGTGGCGGTGGGGCTGGTTTTCGTGAAGCTGTCTTCCTTTACGGGAACGCTTTTTGACCGGGGCCCCTTTCGCCTGCTGCCCCGGCTCAGCGGCCTCTTGATAACCGTCATTGGTGGTTTGACTGCTTACACTGCTTTAACAAAAATGTAAGTGGGATGTCACGGGGAGGCCTGTCATGGGGACGGTTCTTAGAAGAGCACTTGGAAGTTTTGCGCCTGTTCATTCACAAGACTTCTCTATATGAACTAGGCATTGTTTTTTTATATGCGGCGCAAAATTTTCAAGTGCTAAGAATGCAGGAAGTCGAAAGTTAAAGTTTTTGTTCAACGACTTCGACATTCAATATTCGATTTCCTGCTTCTTGTGACAGGCCCCCGCGACAGGCCACTACCAGGCGTTCGCGGTGGGCCAGGTCGAGCTTTATTTGTGAATGCCATAGATGGCTGGGTAAAATGTTGCGGGCCGGTTCGCCCTGGCCGGGGCCGATTTCCATCAGCAGCAGGCCGCCGGGCTGCAGGAAGTTGTAGGCATCGGGGAGCAGGAGGCGGTAAAGGTCTAAGCCGTCCAGACCGCCATCCAGGGCCAGGTGGGGTTCGAAGTCCTTGACGTCGGTCATAAGTCCGGGGATATCGCCGCTGGGGATGTAGGGGAGGTTCGCCGTAATGACGCTAATTTTTCCCTTCAGTTCCAAAGGCAGGGGTTTTAATAAATTTCCCTGCATAAAGTGTATTCGATCCTCAACCCGGTGCAGCCGGGCATTTTGTTTGGCTATTTCCAATGCCTCAGCGGAGAGGTCGATGGCCCATGCTTGTAGTTCGGGAACCAAGTGCGCCAGGCTTATGGCAATGGCACCGCTGCCCGTCCCTACATCCACGGCCAAAGGATTGCTCCGGTCGGCTTTTTTGAGGTGCTCCAGAGCGGTTTCCACCAGCAGTTCGGTGTCCGGGCGGGGTATTAGGACGGCAGGTGT
Organism: Bacillota bacterium; assembly: GCA_023481335.1. Lineage (GTDB taxonomy): Bacteria > Bacillota > Desulfotomaculia > Desulfotomaculales > Desulfotomaculaceae > JAMCWI01. The sequence goes on from JAMCWI010000156.1 coordinate 3,899, forward strand.
CACCAGAAAATCCAGGCCCATGAATTCCTTGGACCCGGTTAAATAGGCCACCGGCTCTCCCCAGGCACGCCTGTCCAGCAGGCTCCGATACGCCTGCTGCTGCTCGGCAGTAAGAACAACTTCCCCCTGCAGAAGCAAACCCGTCCGATCCAAACCTGTAACCTTGGACAATAGCACCTGTGCATCCAGGTGCGCGGATTGGATGTTATGTAAATTTAGATATTCTCGACCCATGATAAGGGCGTCACGTATTTGCATTGGCAACCTCGTTGGCTTTGTGGTAGTTTTTTGGCTCTTGTCTGGGTAGAAGGTCAGACAAAAGAACCGTCCCCTTGTCTCTATGGCCGATGGCTGACGGCCTGACCCCAAAGACGTGACCCCAAAGTTACTCCTGTTCGGCTTTCAATCGTTCGGCTTGGTCGGTGGTGATGAGGGCTTCGATGATTTCGTCCAGGTCTCCCTGCAGCACGTATTCCAGGCGGTGGACGGTCAGGCCGATGCGGTGGTCGGTGATGCGGTTTTGGGGGAAGTTGTAGGTGCGGATGCGCTCGCTGCGGTCACCGCTGCCTACCATGGACTTCCGGACACCGGCGATGGCCTTTTGCTGTTCCTCCTGGGCTTTGTCCAGCAGCCGGGCTCTCAATACACGCATGGCTTTGTCTTTATTTTTATGCTGGGATTTTTCATCCTGGCAGGAGACCACTGTGCCGGTGGGGATGTGGGTAATCCGTACGGCGGACTGGGTGGTGTTTACGCACTGGCCGCCGGGGCCGCTGGCACAGAACAGGTCGATGCGAATTTCGTTGGGGTTGATTTCAATGTCAACCTCTTCGGCTTCCGGCAGTACCGCCACGGTGGCAGCGGAGGTGTGAATGCGGCCGCCGCTCTCGGTGGCAGGCACCCGCTGCACCCGGTGCACCCCACTCTCGAATTTCAAGGTGCTGTAGGCCCCTTTGGAACTGAAGGGAAAAATTAGCGTCATTACGGCGAACCTCCCCTACATCCCCAGCGGCGATATCCCCGGACTTATGACCGACGTCAAGGACTTCGAACCCCACCTGGCCCT
>JAMCWI010000156.1:4974-5914 GCA_023481335.1 Bacillota bacterium
GTACCGCCACGGTGGCAGCGGAGGTGTGAATGCGGCCGCCGCTCTCGGTGGCAGGCACCCGCTGCACCCGGTGCACCCCACTCTCGAATTTCAAGGTGCTGTAGGCCCCTTTGCCCTCGATGACAAAGGTGACTTCCTTGAAGCCTCCCAGGTCGGTTTCGTTGGCATCTAAAACTTCCGTCCGCCAGCCCTTCTTTTCGGCGTAGCGGGAGTACATTCTAAACAGGTCCCCGGCAAACAGTGCTGCTTCGTCGCCGCCGGTGCCGCCGCGGATCTCCACGATGACGTTTTTGTCATCGTTGGGGTCCTTGGGCAGCAGGAGAATTTTGAGTCTGTTTTCATAGGACTCGATTTTCTCTGTCAGTTCCTCAATTTCCAACTGCACCATTTCCTGAAAGTCCGGCTCCAGCTTTTCTTCCAGCATCAGCTTGTTTTCCTCAAGATCCTCCTGGGCCTTCTTGTACTGGCGGTAAACCTCCACCAGATCGCCCAGGTCCGAGTGGGATTTTACCAGCTGCTGCCACTTGGCCCGGTCGGCCATGACTTCGGGATCGCTGATTTGGGCTTCCAGTTGTACATATTTATCCTCCAGTGCCTGGAGTTTAGCGAACATTGATGTCACCTTCCTTACGGACTGCATTAAAGGCTTTAATGGCCACTTCTACCTGGCTGTCATCGGGTTCTTTGGTGGTCAGCTTTTGCAGCCAGAGTCCCGGGGCAATAAAAAAGCGGCAGAGGCCTTTATCCTGGTATTTCCCCGACAGTTTCAGCAACTCATAGGCTACCCCGGCCACCACCGGCAGCAGAAGAATCCGGAAGAATATTTGGCCAAATAAACCCGAAGCGGTAACTCCGGAGAAAATAACGACCTTAATAAGGATCACGATGAGCAGAAAGCTGGTGCCGCAGCGGGGGTGCAGGGTGGAAAATTTCTGCACTT
>JAMCWI010000109.1 GCA_023481335.1 Bacillota bacterium
AACACGGCTAATACTTCGGGTCTATCAACACTCGAATATTTGTTTCAATTCCTCATAGGTAATCTATAAACTAACCTATCGTTTGATAGAGTTGCTTCGGCCTATCATGTTTCAATTCCTCATAGGTAATCTATAAACAACAGGGGTGCGCTGCATCCTGGGCCGCCTCACCTATGTTTCAATTCCTCATAGGTAATCTATAAACATTGGCCAAAGAACTGGACGCAGAGCCGGAAAAACGTTTCAATTCCTCATAGGTAATCTATAAACTTATATATTGCTCTTGGTGATAACCCCGTCTTAACACAGTTTCAATTCCTCATAGGTAATCTATAAACACACCACCGAACAGGTTTCCTCCGGCCAGGGGGTAAAAGTTTCAATTCCTCATAGGTAATCTATAAACTAAGCGATAGGGCGGGGTGGAAGTGAGTAGTTTGGGTTTCAATTCCTCATAGGTAATCTATAAACTTTCCCATGTTTCTTTTGATATAATAGGGATTACAGTTTCAATTCCTCATAGGTAATCTATAAACCACTCATCCCATGCCTTATAATGCGGGCCTGGAGGTGTTTCAATTCCTCATAGGTAATCTATAAACCAAGGCCCTGGCTAAAGGCTATACCGGCACCCAAGCCTAGTTTCAATTCCTCATAGGTAATCTATAAACGGAGTGTTTATGTGGCTGTAGGTGGCAATATGGAGGTTTCAATTCCTCATAGGTAATCTATAAACGGGGCCGGTGGCCACAATTATGGCCGGTTTTCCTTGTTTCAATTCCTCATAGGTAATCTATAAACTCATTGCTTCCATATCTTCCGGATCTTCTGATTCATGTTTCAATTCCTCATAGGTAATCTATAAACGTGGCCACAGAAACCCGAATTATGGAGGTGAAACCAGTTTCAATTCCTCATAGGTAATCTATAAACCCTTGTGGCGCAGATGATTATAGACACCTGTGCAGAGTTTCAATTCCTCATAGGTAATCTATAAACGAAGGGCGAATCAAGGACGGCGTTTACCTTGCTACCAGGTTTCAATTCCTCATAGGTAATCTATAAACGAATTGTTGAGGAATATATTTCTTTGGTTTTTTATTGTTTCAATTCCTCATAGGTAATCTATAAACCTATTCGGAGTACATAGTTAAACTGGACCATGTATGTTTCAATTCCTCATAGGTAATCTATAAACAGCATTTTCTTGAGTATAGCGACAGGGTGTTTATGTGTTTCAATTCCTCATAGGTAATCTATAAACCCATTAAAACCCCATATTTTATGGGGTTTTAATTAACCCCTCTCATCTGGAAACAGCTTGAGTTTTTTCTCCGTACACCAAAAAACACTGATACAAGAGATATTTACATTTTAAAGGTTGCCGTCGATGAGCAGAGTTTTTTACGCTATTATTGATCGACGACAAGTTTAAGTACAGTTTTCCTTTAAAAAATATTATCGAAGCCTCCTTTTTTCAGTCCCATTATTTCCCTGCTGTAATATCTGGTCGTCCTTAGGTTATATAATATCACGGAATCCTCTTCGTCATCTATTATCCTGTTCAGTTCCATCTTCAATTTTTTCAGGTTGGCGTCGGATATTTCACCTTCAAAAACGGAATTCTGCACCCAAACAAGGTACTGACGGCACTTTTTCAAAACTTTTGCCACCCGTTTTTGATTAATGTCATAAACCAGAATAACAAACAGGACTATTCACCACCCGGTTCCCGATAGCAATTATTATTACCAGTTAGCCACAAAGGGCTGGTATTCTTTCTCGCCCATCAGGTGTTTTTCAAGTTTATACAGCTCCAGCCTAATCAGCCTGCGATATGAAACAGGCCGGCCTATGGCCCTGTGGTTTATAGTGGTTTTCAATTTTCCGTCCAGTTCTTCAACAAAGCATTTCTTTGCTTTTTCCTTCAGCCTTCAGCATGATCCCTTCGGTTTCCTTTACAAAGTCGTTTTTTGTAATCATTTTTTTAGCAATTATTGAAAAGATGAGCCTGTCAATTATTATAGGCTTGAAAATCTCAGCCACATCAAGGTTTAGAGTAAAGCGCCTGAAGTTTGTGGAATGCAGATATCCAATCCTTGGATCAAGGTGTGTCTTATAGATCTCGCTTAGGCAAATGCTATACATTAATGAATTCCCGAAGCTTATTAGAGTATTCATGTAGTTCTTTGGCGGACGTCTGCTGCGTTCTCTGAATTCAAAGTCCTGACTGCCGGTTATTCTGTCAAACGCCTTGTAATAATGGTCTCTTATATTGCCCTCTATCGCCATAATAGACGGTTGGTCACCGCAGTCATCCAGAGTTGACGCCAGGTTTTCCACCGACCCGATAATGTCTTCCAGGTCCTTGCTGCGGCTGTTATAGTATTTTAGAACCTGGCGGATGTTTTTTGCGGCCCCGCGCACAAACTCCCTGGCTATGGTTATACGCTTCCCCTCATCCAGGTAATGCTCCGCCTGTTTTAGTGTGACATAGCCCGAGTTAAGATGTTCGCGGGGATAAAATGACCCCATGTAGTAGCCGTAATAATTGAAATAATGAAGAATAATCTCTTTCTGAGATAGAAACTCTAACAGCTTCTTGTTTAGGTCTACCTCTCCATAAATCATTATCTCTCCGGTATCCTCAACCGGCATATATCGTTTCCCTTCCTCAGTTTCAAAACATAGGGTATTGTCTTTCCGTCCCAGTCTGCCATCGGAAAAAATATAGAGAGTTTTTTTCACTGTAACCACCTCACTTTTACCAGCGCCAGCAACCTGCCCCAATTGAATGCTCAAGCCCAGCAAAACTCAGCATAGGCGCACTTTCTGCAAAAATTTATTTTCTTTGGCTCAGGCGGGCCGGGCAGATAAAGTATGCGTAATATTTCCCTGCGTGCTTTGTCAAGTTCAGCCTCCGTCTTTTCATCCAGCACCACCAATTCCCTGCCTTTTTCCTGCGGGAAGCGGAGTTCCCCCCTGGCCTCAATGCCTCTTCGCTTCAGCTCGGCCAGGTAGAATGCCAACTGCATGCGGGCGCTTTCACTGTACCGGGAACTCTTTTTAACCTCTCCCACCACCAGGCTCCCGTCCTCCGACACGTGGAAAACGTCCATCTTGCTGTTCCCCACCTGCAATTCCTTGCGCTCCCGTGGATAAGAGTAATCCTGGATAAACCGCCCCAGGCTGACGTTTGCATCATCCTGATCCGGGGTGATCTGGTGGCCGATAAGCCAGACTTCCCGGGGGCAGATGTAGTAATACCAGATAAGGGTGCCGCTGACATGCAGTTCATTTTTCTTCATGACTTCACCCTCGTTTCTAACTGATTGGCAATTTTCAAACATTATTATCTATATTTTTTGGAATAACTTACCATAGAAACAAATATAAGTCAAACTGAGGAATCTGGTTTAAAGTCATACTTAAAACTAACAAAAAATATATATCTATTAGGTGTATCCTGTGATTAGAAAACCCGGTGGGAATATAAACGGTGTTTCCTGAGATTTTAAGGTAGCTTACCTAAAAGGATTGATATTCTTCCATTTATTACACCCCGTCGGATATGGAGGAGTGTGAAAACAATGATATTGATTTATAAGAGAACCAAATACTCATTTTTTTTCGTTAAAATTAACAGTCATACGTCATTAAGCATTTTTCAAAGAATAATCCGCATTTTTCAAAGAATAATCCGTGCATTACTGAACTTTTACTTCTCAATAAAATAGATAATATTTACGGAGTGTCTAATTTTTTTATAATTTTTATTGCACAAAATTATGCCATTTGGTGTAGAATATGGTTATAGCATCTGCCAATCTTTGGAGGATATATGCATATATCTATTCATTTCGGCACCGGGGACAAGCCCCTTGATCTGCCAATTCATTATAATGCCCTGGTCCAGGGAGCTATTTACGCCAACATAAATCCCGTTTTAGCAACGCTGCTCCACGATCACGGCTTTCCTTTTAACGGACGCACCTTTAAACTCTTTTCATACTCCAAAATAATAGGAAAATACACACTTATCAGGGAAAGATGCCGGATAGTGTTTCCTGAAGGGGCTTCACTGGTGGTGTCTACACCGGTGGAAGAGATATGCCGGGCCATGGCCGGCCTCATCCTCCGGGACGGCTTCAGGATCGGCAGCCAGGAGTTGGAAGTAAAGTCGATTGATACCGAAGAACATATAGTCAGATCCGACACCATTGAACTGGAACTTTTGTCTCCGGTTGTTGTGTACAGCACCTTTGCAAAGCCGGGCGGCGGAAAATATACCTGTTATTTTCAACCCGGGGAGAAAGAATTTGCCCGCCTGATTTACGAAAACCTACGCAAAAAATATTCAGCCTGCCATAACAAAACCGCCTCGGAAGGCGAATTCATGGTAAGACTTTTAAACAGGCCCAGGCAAAACCTCGTTATTTACAAAAACACCATTATTAAAGGCTATACGTGCAAGTTGATTTTATCCGGCCCCGGGGAACTCCTCCAAATAGCGCTGGACGCGGGCTTGGGGTCGAAAAACAGCCAGGGGTTCGGGTGTTGCAGACCATCTTAATGTAAAGGAGGTGGAAAACATGCTTATTGAGAGTTTAATCAGGCTGGGCCGTCCCCTTTCCGAAGGGGGACTGACTTCTTCGGAAGTACTGAAAATGGTCTCTGATGTCAGTTCAGAAAAAGCAAAACACTTCTTTGAACACGTTTTTTTTATAGAAATCTCTGGCCAGGGAGGATATTTTAAAGCCAAAGCCCTGCCGGTAATGACATGGGGAGAGGAAGTAACAGAACAACAGGGTAAAAAAACTGTTGCCAAATTTAAGCCCAATGTTGACAGGGCCGTGGGTATTCCCTTTGTTCTTCCCGTAGGAGGCAATCCCCTGGTGCCCCAGGGCCGCTACGGTCTGCCCGTTTACCCGGCATATGATCAGCAGATTCAATCTTTTAGAGCCGGAAATGTGGAGGCAGCAAATGACTTTATTACCGGCAGGGTATCCAGAACTTTAAATTTCGATCTCGACACAGACCAATCCAGGCAGGTGGCCGAAGAACTGGTAAGGTCCGCAAGTAGCCTTAATCCTGACAGAAAAAAATTCTTGGGTGTCGTTGTAATAGCTGATACATTAGGAGAGGTATTCTTTTTAGAACAGGACCGCTATTTAACAGGCAAGGATTTTATTGAAATAGGTCAAAGCCTTCTTTCACCCGGAAGAGCTGTATACTCCCGTCTGAATATAGCAAAAACTCTTTTCCTAAATGCAAAAATAGAGGAAGGAGCAGCCATGGGTTACCGGAAAGGCCCACAGGCCAAATGTTACTTCTGTGACTCTACCGGCTGGGTGGTATCACCTGACTGCAAAGCCCTGTCATGGTTTGCCACCACTTGGACAGGCCCTCTACCGGCATCTCTGAAAGAGGAACAATTGGTTGAATCCATGGCCCTGTGCCCCGGCTGTTATTCGGCAATGAATTTCGGGGCCAATGTTTTTACGGGATTGACAAGCTTGCTAAATAACAGCATTACCAAAGAAATTTTTTCTCCTGCAGCCAATGCCGTCGGCAAAGAAGAAAACCGAAAGTCCGGCGCAATAAAGACCATTTACGGGAGCATGTTCGCCTTACCGGTGACGGATTGCTATCTTGATAATGAAGACGCCAAAGAACAGTTTGTGGACGGAATTATCAGCTTGGTAGAGGGAAAGACACCGAAATATTTTGAGTTAAGTAGCATCACAGGCTTTGAATCCTTTCTCCCCCGGGAGCAGGAAAGCGATGACTATCGCCTCACCCTTTTTTACTTTTCCGGCGACCCGGGCCGTAAAGACATACACCTGCATACCACAATTGAGGATGTCATTCCCTCAACAGCCAGGAAGAAGAAAAC